>NZ_JBJGZY010000003.1:0-178285 GCF_054050755.1 Modestobacter sp. SYSU DS0511 | reverse complement strand
CAGCAGGGCATTAGCGTGGGACACGAAGGCCTCCGGGTTGAGGAGCGGTTCCTAGACAGCTCCACACCTCACTCGGAGGTCTTCCTCTTGTCACCAGACGCCGTCACCAACGTCCGTGGTCAGAACAGCTAGCGGCACGTCGGTGCCGGGGCAGTCTTCGCCATCGGCTCGGCCCAGAGGCTCGCCCCCAGCTTGCGAGGGGCGGGGAGGACCGGGTCGTTCATCAGAGCGGGCGGACGGCTCCGACGACGTGCGTGACCACCTGGACGCCGTCGACGTCGTGGGGAACCCGTGCGCCGGCGTCCGCCTCGGTCAGGTCGACCCGGACCACGTAGCCGGCGTCCTGGCGCGCCAGTCCGACGGCGGCGACGCCGGGGTCGGCGGCGAGTCGGGACGCCAGGGCGCGCTTGGCGGCGCTGGCGGCAGAGCGGTCGGACACGAGCCCATGGTAAGAGCACTCCGGCCTCCTCGACGCTCGCCCGCTCGCGCCGAGCCGCTGACCGGGACGGGAGCCGGACCGTCCTGCGTCAGCCCGCGACCCACTCCACGCCGAGCCGGCTCAGCACGGTGGCGAGCGGGTTGGCGAAGGTCACCCCGCCGCCGGCGCTCCCGCCGAACTCCGAGCCGGCGAACAGCAGCCCGAGCGGGGCGCGGTCGGCGCTGCGCCAGATCACCGAGCCGCTGTCCCCGCCGGCGCTGAACGCCCCGGTGAGCCCCTCGATCTCGACCTGGTCGTCGAAGGTGAAGACGCCGCCGTCGTACTGGACGCCGACGCCGTCGACCTCCACCGCGGTCACCCGGCCCCGGGTGTGCCCGGTGGTCCGGCCGACCTTCTCCACCAGCTCGTCGGGGTCCACCGCGTCCGGAGTGGCCACCGTGGGCAGCAGGGGCCCGCCGGGAAAGGCCGAGGGGTCGGCCGCCACGTCCGGGTCGAGCAACGCCACAGCGGCATCGACCCGGTTGCCGGGCCGGTCCTCGAACCGGACGGCGCCGGCGAGCACGCCGATCCGGTCGTCGCCGCCCCCGCCGTCGGCAGGGCCGGGCTGCAGCACGGGATCGCCGACGCCCCCGGCGTCGCTGGCGGCCAGCACGTGGTTGTTGGACAGCACGAGCAACCGGTCGGTCCCGGGACGGCGGACGAACCCGCCCAGCGTCCCGGCGCTCACCCGTTCGTGCCCCACCGACAGCCCCGGGCGAAGTGGCCGGACCCGCTGCTGCAGCTCCTCCGGGGTGGGGGAGCGCAGTGCCCGGACGGCGCCGATCGCCCGGACGTCGACCTCGGCGAGGGCCGCCTCGCCCAGCCCGGCCAGCACCACCGCGGCGTCGGCCTGCCCGATGACCCGGACGGCCAGGTGGACCTGGTCCGGGCCCGCCGGTGCCAGCCCCAGGGCCACGCCGCTCCACGCGGCCGCAGACCCGCTGGCCCGGGCGGCGACCGCGGGTGGCCCTTCGGAGAGGCGTCGGGAGAGCCGGTGCTTCAGTTCGCGGGCGGAGTCGGGCAGCACGGGCACCTTCCAGGGGCAGGACGTCACCGGGTCGAGACCGAACGTAAGGGCAGGGTCCGACAGAAGCGCGCCGGACGCCGCCTGTGCGGGCTCGGGCGAGGCCGGCCCGACGACACGGGCCCGGGGGAGGGGGCGGCCGTCCCTCGACGGGGCTACATTGGCGGCCGGTACGGTCCCGGCCGGTCACCGCCGGACCCCCGGGCGGCCTGTTCGTCAGCGCCTGGTGGTGTCGCGGTGACCGGGCACCCGGAACCCGTTGTCCGTCCGGGGAGTGACCCGGGTCGCCGTCGGCCAGGCACGCCCGACGCGGCTCCGGAGCTCCCCCGGACGGCCGGCTGGTCCGGTGCCCGCACAGGCATCGGGACCCGGCTTTGACCGGGTCCACATGCCCGGGTATCGTGGTCAGCCGTGCCCAGGTTCACCTGGGTCTGCCCCCGTTCGCGGTGCACTCGAGCGCCCACCGGCCCCGCCGGTGAGGTGCCGGGGACCGGACCACCAGCAGGTGGACCGGCCGGTGCCGAGTCGCGAGGGGCGACGAGTCCGGCCCGACCAGCTGGCCGGTTCTCGCGAAGGGCGACACGCCCGAACGCGGGGGCCGGGCGGTGAGACGGGGCCGGGATCGGGCCGGTCGACCGGGCACGCGAGATCACCGCACCACCGTCAGCAGAACTCAGAGCACCACCCAGCGCAGGCAGGAGATCCAGGCCACCCATGCCCACGATCCAGCAGCTGGTCCGCAAGGGCCGCGAGGACAAGGTCGAGAAGACCAAGACCCCGGCGTTGAAGGGCTCCCCTCAGCGCCGCGGCGTGTGCACGCGCGTCTACACGACGACGCCGAAGAAGCCGAACTCGGCGCTGCGCAAGGTCGCTCGCGTCCGCCTCACCAGTGGCATCGAGGTGACCGCCTACATCCCGGGCGTCGGCCACAACCTGCAGGAGCACTCGATGGTGCTCGTGCGCGGCGGCCGGGTGAAGGACCTGCCCGGCGTCCGATACAAGATCATCCGCGGTTCGCTGGACACCCAGGGTGTCCGCAACCGCAAGCAGGCTCGCAGCCGGTACGGCGCGAAGAAGGAGAAGAGCTGACATGCCCCGCAAGGGTCCCGCTCCCCGCCGTCCGCTCGTCGCTGACCCGGTGTACCAGTCGCCGTTGGTCACCCAGCTGGTGAACAAGGTGCTCGTCGACGGCAAGCGCTCGGTCGCCGAGGCGATCGTCTACGGCGCCCTCGAGGGCTGCCGCGCCAAGAACGACACCGACCCGGTGGTCACGCTCAAGCGTGCGCTGGACAACGTCAAGCCGGCCCTCGAGGTCCGCAGCCGCCGCGTCGGTGGCGCGACGTACCAGGTCCCGATCGAGGTGCGGGCCTCCCGCAGCACCACCCTCGGTCTCCGCTGGCTGATCCAGTACAGCCGGGCGCGCCGGGAGAAGACGATGACCGAGCGCCTGATGAACGAGCTGCTGGACGCCAGCAACGGTCTGGGCGCCGCCGTCAAGCGCCGCGAGGACACCCACAAGATGGCCGAGTCGAACAAGGCCTTCGCGCACTACCGCTGGTGACATCGGTCCACCAGCAGCCGCTGCCCGCGGTGAACCCGGGCGACCCCCGGACGCCGTGCACGGACCAGAAGGAAGAGGAGTAAGGGAATGGCCAGCAACGAGGCCCAACTCGCCAAGACCCGCAACATCGGGATCATGGCGCACATCGACGCCGGCAAGACGACGACGACCGAGCGGATCCTCTTCTACACCGGCATCAACTACAAGATCGGTGAGGTCCACGACGGCGCGGCCACGATGGACTGGATGGAGCAGGAGCAGGAGCGCGGCATCACCATCACGTCCGCCGCGACGAAGTGCTCCTGGAACGACCACGACATCAACATCATCGACACCCCCGGGCACGTCGACTTCACCGTCGAGGTGGAGCGGTCGCTGCGGGTGCTCGACGGTGCGGTGGCGGTCTACGACGGCGTCGCCGGCGTGGAGCCGCAGACCGAGCAGGTGTGGCGCCAGGCGGAGAAGTACGGCGTCCCGCGCATGTGCTTCGTCAACAAGCTCGACCGCACGGGTGCGGACTTCTTCCGCTGCGTCGACATGATGGTCGAGCGCCTCGCGGCCAACCCGCTGGTCCTGCAGCTGCCCATCGGGGCCGAGGCCGACTTCATCGGCGTCGTCGACCTGGTCTACATGCGCGCACTCACCTGGCGCGGTGAGACCAAGATGGGTGAGGACTACTCCATCGAGGAGATCCCCGCCGAGCTCGCCGATCAGGCCGCCGAGTACCGCGAGAAGCTCCTCGAGAACATCGCGGACTTCGACGACGCCCTGATGGAGGACTACCTCGGCGGCGAGGAGATCGCCCCCGAGCGCCTCAAGGCCGCCATCCGCAAGGCGACCATCGCCGGTCAGGTCAACCCGGTGCTCACCGGTACCGCCTTCAAGAACAAGGGCGTGCAGCCCCTGCTCGACGCCGTCGTCGACTACCTGCCGAGCCCGCTGGACGTCGAGTCCATCCGCGGCACCGCGCTCGACGGCGAGACCGAGGTCCTGCGGCACGCCGACGAGGACGAGCCCTTCTCCGCGCTGGCGTTCAAGATCCAGACCGACCAGCACCTGGGCAAGCTCACCTACATCCGGGTCTACTCCGGCAAGCTCGACGCGGGCTCCCCGGTGCTGAACAGCACCAAGGACCGCAAGGAGCGGGTCGGCAAGATCTACCAGATGCACGCCAACAAGCGCGAAGAGCGCCAGGGCGTGGGCGCCGGCGAGATCGTGGCCGTCAACGGCATGAAGCAGACGACGACGGGCGACACCCTCTGCGACCCGCAGCACCCGGTGATCCTCGAGTCGATGACCTTCCCGGCCCCGGTCATCTCGGTGGCCATCGAGCCGAAGACCAAGGGCGACCAGGAGAAGCTGGGCACCGCGATCCAGAAGCTGGCCGAGGAGGACCCGACCTTCCAGGTCCGCCTCGACGAGGAGACCGGTCAGACGGTCATCTCGGGCATGGGCGAGCTGCACCTGGAGATCCTGGTCGACCGCATGCGGCGCGAGTTCCGCGTCGAGGCCAACGTCGGCAAGCCGCAGGTGGCCTACCGCGAGACCATCCGCAAGAAGATCGAGAAGGTCGACTACACCCACAAGAAGCAGACCGGTGGGTCCGGCCAGTTCGCCAAGGTGCAGGTGACGATCGAGCCCCTCGAGGTCGCGGCCGACGGTCCGACCTACGAGTTCGTGAACGCCGTCACCGGTGGGCGCATCCCGCGCGAGTACATTCCCTCGGTCGACGCCGGCATGCAGGACGCCATGCAGTACGGCATCCTGGCCGGGTACCCGATGGTCGGCGTGAAGGCGACGCTGGTCGACGGGCAGTACCACGAGGTCGACTCGTCGGAGATGGCCTTCAAGATCGCCGGCTCGATGGTCTTCAAGGAGGCCGCACGCAAGGCCAGCCCGGCCCTGCTCGAGCCGATGATGGCCGTCGAGGTCGTCACCCCCGAGGACTACATGGGTGACGTCATCGGTGACCTGAACTCCCGCCGCGGCACCATCCAGGCGATGGAGGAGCGCTCCGGCGCCCGCGTCGTCCGGGCCCTGGTCCCGCTGTCGGAGATGTTCGGCTACGTGGGCGACCTGCGCAGCCGCACCCAGGGACGGGCGAGTTACACCATGGTGTTCGACTCGTACGCCGAGGTCCCGGCCAACGTCGCCAAGGAGATCATCGCCAAGGCGACCGGCGAGTAACCGGTCGGTGGGCAGGGGCGCCACGCCCCTGTCCCGCCGGCTCCGAGCACTGCCCACCCCACGCACGCGCACGACTGCGAAGACACGGAGAGAGGAACCCAGTGGCCAAGGCCAAGTTCGAGCGGAACAAGCCGCACGTCAACATCGGCACCATCGGGCACATCGACCACGGCAAGACGACGCTGACCGCGGCGATCACCAAGGTGCTGCACGACAAGTACCCGGACCTCAACGAGGCGTCCGCCTTCGACATGATCGACAAGGCGCCCGAGGAGAAGGCCCGCGGCATCACGATCTCGATCGCGCACGTCGAGTACCAGACCGAGAGCCGGCACTACGCGCACGTCGACTGCCCCGGGCACGCCGACTACATCAAGAACATGATCACCGGTGCCGCGCAGATGGACGGCGCGATCCTGGTGGTCGCGGCGACCGACGGCCCGATGCCGCAGACCAAGGAGCACGTCCTCCTGGCCCGCCAGGTCGGCGTCCCCTACATCGTCGTGGCGCTCAACAAGGCCGACATGGTCGACGACGAGGAGATCCTCGAGCTCGTCGAGCTCGAGGTCCGCGAGTTGCTCAGCGAGTACGAGTTCCCGGGCGACGACGTCCCCGTGGTCCGCGTCTCGGCGCTGAAGGCCCTCGAGGGCGACGCCGAGTGGGGCGACAAGCTCATGGAGCTGATGAACGCCGTCGACACGGCGATCCCGGAGCCCGAGCGCGACATCGACAAGCCGTTCCTCATGCCCGTCGAGGACGTCTTCACCATCACCGGCCGCGGCACCGTCGTGACCGGTCGCGTGGAGCGCGGCATCGTCAAGGTCTCCGAGGAGATCGAGATCGTGGGCATCCGCCCCGGTTCGACCAAGACCACGGTCACCGGCGTCGAGATGTTCCGCAAGCTGCTCGACCAGGGCCAGGCCGGTGACAACGTCGGTCTGCTGCTGCGCGGCATCAAGCGCGAGGACGTCGAGCGCGGCCAGGTCATCGTGAAGCCGGGTTCCATCACCCCGCACACGAACTTCGAGGGCTCGGTCTACATCCTCTCGAAGGACGAGGGCGGCCGTCACACGCCGTTCTTCAACAACTACCGGCCCCAGTTCTACTTCCGGACCACGGACGTGACCGGCGTCGTCACGCTGCCCTCGGGCACCGAGATGGTCATGCCCGGTGACAACACCGAGATGACCGTCGAGCTGATCCAGCCCATCGCCATGGAGGAGGGCCTTCGGTTCGCCATCCGTGAGGGTGGCCGCACCGTCGGCGCCGGCCGGGTCACCAAGATCATCAAGTCACACCCTGACGGGCGGCGGCCGTACCCGCCCGCCGCCCGTCACCCGGGTCGGGAGACCCGACCCCCGGGTCAGCAGACCCACCTGAACTTTCACAACCGATCGGCAGGAGCGAAGACAACCGATGGCGGGACAGAAGATCCGCATCCGGCTGAAGGCCTACGACCACGAGGCGATCGATGCCTCGGCGCGGCGCATCGTCGAGACGGTGACGAAGACCGGAGCGCGCGTCGTCGGCCCCGTGCCGCTGCCGACGGAGAAGAACGTCTACTGCGTCATCCGCTCGCCGCACAAGTACAAGGACTCGCGCGAGCACTTCGAGATGCGCACGCACAAGCGGCTCATCGACATCCTCGACCCGACCCCGAAGACGGTCGACGCGCTGATGCGCATCGACCTGCCGGCCTCGGTCGACGTCAACATCCAGTAAGGGCTGTTTCCAGACATGGCGAGCACATTCCGTGGTCTCCTCGGCGAGAAGCTGGGGATGACCCAGGTCTTCGACGAGAACAACCGCATCGTGCCGGTGACCGTCGTCAAGGCGGGCCCGTGCGTGGTCACCCAGGTCCGCACCCCGGAGAAGGACGGCTACTCGGCCGTCCAGCTCGGGTTCGGCGCGATCGACCCCCGCAAGGTGAACAAGCCCGAGGGTGGGCACTTCGCCAAGGCGGGCGTCACGCCCCGGCGGCACGTGGTCGAGCTGCGCACCGAGGACGCCGGCGACTACACCGTGGGCCAGGAGCTGACCGCTGAGGTCCTCTCCGGCGTCGCCAAGGTCGACGTCATCGGCACCAGCAAGGGCAAGGGCACGGCCGGTGTCATGAAGCGTCACGGCTTCAAGGGCCTGGGCGCCGGTCACGGCACCCACCGCAAGCACCGCGCCCCCGGCTCGATCGGTGGGGCCTCCACGCCCGGCCGGGTTTTCAAGGGACTGAAGATGGCCGGGCGCATGGGCGCGGTCACCACCACCACCCTCTCGCTGAAGGTCCACGCCGTGGACACCGAGAAGGGCCTGGTGCTGATCAAGGGTGCCGTCCCGGGCCCGCGCGGTGGGCTGCTGCTGGTCCGCTCCGCGGTCAAGGGCGGCCCCGTGGGGAGTGACGCGAAGTGACCTCATCCACCAGTGAGCGGGTCGACCGCCAGGTCGACGTCCGCACCCCGGCGGGCAGCACCGCCGGCAGCGTGACGCTGCCGGGCGCGCTGTTCGACGCGCCGGCCAACGTGTCGCTGCTGCACCAGGTCGTCGTGGCGCAGCTCGCCGCGGCGCGCCAGGGCACGCACGCCACGAAGACCCGCGCGCAGGTCAGCGGTACCGGTGCGAAGCCGTACCGCCAGAAGGGCACCGGCCGAGCCCGCCAGGGCTCGCTGCGGTCGCCGCAGTTCTCCGGCGGTGGCATCGCGCACGGGCCGCAGCCGCGGAACTACGAGCAGAAGACGCCCAAGAAGATGAAGGCCGCCGCGCTGCGCGGTGCCCTCTCCGACCGGGCCCGCGAGGACCGCGTGCACGTGGTCTCCGCCTTCGTCGAGGGCGACGCCCCGTCGACCAAGGCCGCGCTCAAGGTGCTGGACTCGGTCACCGCCGCGAAGCGGGTCCTCGTGGTGCTCGACCGTGACGACGTCCTCAACTGGATCAGCCTGCGCAACGTGCCGCGGGTGCACCTGATCGAGGCCGGCCAGCTGAACACCTACGACGTGCTCGTCTCCGACGAGGTGGTCTTCACCGAGACCGCGCTGGCGGAGTTCATCGCCGGCCCGGCCCGGGGCGGCAGCTCCGTCGAGCTGCCCGACCTGACCACGCCGGACGTCCCGGGTGGCATCCCCTCGATCGAGGGCACCGGCACGACGGACCTCGACCTGGGCGAGGCCCCGGCCGAGGCGGCGCCGGTCAAGAAGGCCGCGGCCAAGAAGGCCCCGGCCAAGAAGGCCGCCAGCGCTGCCGACGCCGCGCCGGCCAGCGCAGCCGAGGCCGCTGCGGCCCCGGCCGAGCAGGCCGAGGCCGCCAACGCCGGTACGGACGCCACGGCGCCCACCGAGGACGGCACCACCGACGCGAGCACCGAGGAGAAGGCATGAGCGTCCGCGACCCCCGGGACGTCCTGCTGTCCCCGGTCATCTCCGAGAAGAGCTACGGGCTCCTGGACGAGAACAAGTACACGTTCATCGTCCGGCCCGACGCCAACAAGACCCAGATCAAGATCGCTGTGCAGCAGGTCTTCAACGTGAAGGTCCTGTCCGTCAACACGATCAACCGTCAGGGGAAGAGGAAGCGCTCGCGCGGCGCTGTGATGGGGAAGCGCAAGGACACCAAGCGCGCCATCGTCGCCGTCGCCCCCGGCGACCGCATCGAGCTCTTCGGGGGCCCGGGCGCCTGAGGCGACAGCCTCATCCACCCGGACACCCGCCCCACAGACTGGACCAGAGGACTCTGAGGAACCATGGCCATCCGTAAGTACAAGCCGACGACGCCGGGCCGCCGCGGCTCGTCCGTCGCCGACTTCGCCGAGGTCACCCGCGACCACCCCGAGAAGTCGCTGGTCCGGCCGCTGCACGGTCGCGGCGGGCGCAACGTCCACGGCCGCGTCACCGCCCGGCACCAGGGCGGTGGGCACAAGCGCGCCTACCGGCTGATCGACTTCCGCCGGGCGGACAAGGACGGCGTGCCGGCCAAGGTCGCGCACATCGAGTACGACCCCAACCGCACGTCGCGCATCGCGCTGCTGCACTTCGCCGACGGGGAGAAGCGCTACATCATCGCCCCGGCCCGGCTGAAGCAGGGCGACACGGTGGAGTGCGGGCCCGCCGCCGACATCAAGCCCGGCAACAACCTGCCGCTGCGCAACATCCCGGTCGGCACCGTCGTGCACGCGATCGAGCTGCGGCCCGGTGGCGGCGCGAAGATCGCCCGATCGGCTGGCACGAGCGTCCAGCTGGTCGCCCGTGAGGGTCGCTTCGCGCAGCTGCGCATGCCGTCCGGTGAGATCCGCAACGTCGACGTGCGCTGCCGCGCCACCGTCGGCGAGGTGGGCAACGCCGAGCAGTCGAACATCAACTGGGGCAAGGCCGGCCGCATGCGGTGGAAGGGCAAGCGCCCGACCGTCCGCGGTGTCGCCATGAACCCGGTGGACCACCCGCACGGTGGTGGTGAGGGCAAGACCTCCGGTGGCCGGCACCCGGTCAACCCGAAGGGCAAGCCGGAGGGCCGGACGCGCAAGCGGAAGGCCAGTGATGCCCTGATCGTGCGCCGCCGGCGCACCAACAAGAAGCGCTGAGCGGGTAGAGGAGTCCGACAGACATGCCACGCAGCCTGAAGAAGGGCCCGTTCGTCGACGACCACCTGCTCGCCAAGGTGGACGCTCAGAACGACAAGGGCACCAAGAACGTCATCCGCACCTGGTCGCGGCGTTCGACGATCATCCCCGACATGCTCGGGCACACGATCGCCGTGCACGACGGCCGCAAGCACGTCCCGGTGTTCGTCACCGAGGCGATGGTCGGGCACAAGCTCGGCGAGTTCGCGCCCACCCGCACCTTCCGTGGGCACGTCAAGGACGACCGCCGGTCGCGGCGCGGCTGAGCGCCGGACCAGGTAGAGAAGAGACGCATCAGATGACTTCCCAGTTGGGACAGGAGACGCCGGTCGCCCGGGCCACCGCCCGGTTCGTCCACGTCACCCCCATGAAGGCCCGTCGGGTGGTGGACCTGATCCGCTACCTGCCGACCGACGAGGCGCTCGCACTCCTGCGGTTCGCCCCGCAGAGCGCCAGCGAGCCGGTGGCCAAGGTCGTCGCCAGCGCGGTCGCCAACGCCGAGCACAACCTGCGGCTGGACCCGGCCGCGCTCGTGGTGAGCGCCGCGTTCGTCGACGAGGGCCCGACCCTGAAGCGGATCCGTCCGCGCGCCCAGGGCCGCGCCTTCCGGATCGACAAGCGCACCAGCCACATCACCGTCGAGGTGAGCGAGGTGACCAGCAGCGCGGACCTCGCGCAGCGGTCGCGCAAGGCACGTCGGGACACCGGTCAGGCCGGCCCGGCCACCCAGCAGTCGAAGAACAACACGAGGGGAGGGACCCGCTAGTGGGTCAGAAGGTCAACCCGCACGGGTTCCGGCTCGGCATCACCACCGACTACAAGTCCCGGTGGTACGCCGACAAGCTGTACAAGGACTACGTCAAGGAAGACGTGGCCATCCGCAAGCTCATGGGCAAGGGCATGGAGCGCGCCGGGATCTCGAAGGTGGAGATCGAGCGCACCCGTGACCGGGTCCGGGTCGACATCCACACCGCCCGTCCGGGCATCGTCATCGGCCGCCGCGGCGCCGAGGCCGACCGGATCCGTGGCGAGCTGGAGAAGCTCACGGGCAAGCAGGTGCAGCTCAACATCCTCGAGGTGAAGAACCCCGAGTCCGACGCGCAGCTGGTCGCCCAGGGCGTCGCCGAGCAGCTCTCCAGCCGGGTCAGCTTCCGCCGTGCCATGCGCAAGGCGATGCAGTCCGCGCAGCGGAGCCCGCAGGTCAAGGGCATCCGGGTGCAGTGCTCGGGTCGTCTGGGCGGCACCGAGATGAGCCGGTCGGAGTTCTACCGCGAGGGTCGGGTGCCGCTGCACACGCTCCGCGCGAACATCGACTACGGCATCTACGAGGCCCGCACGACCTTCGGCCGCATCGGCGTGAAGGTGTGGATCTACAAGGGTGACGCGAGCGGCTCGCGCGCCGAGCGGGAGGCCCTCGAGGCCCTCGCCCAGCGGCAGGCCCGGCGTGAGCGCCCCCAGCGGCCCCGTCGTTCGGGCTCCAGCGGCACCACCGCTGGTGGCACCGAGGCCGGTCGCGCCGCCGCCGAGGGCGGCCCGGGCACGGCCCAGGACGCCGTCGCCGTCAGCTCGGGTGAGGTCCCGGCCGAGCAGACCATCGCCCAGGCCGCCGGCGCCGAGGGCACCGCGGCCGCTGAGGCCGCCGGTACCGAGAACACCACGACTCCGGAGCAGGGGGCCTGATCATGCTGATCCCGCGTCGGGTCAAGCACCGCAAGCAGCACCACCCGGACCGTTCCGGGCGGGCCAAGGGCGGCACGGCGATCAACTTCGGTGAGTACGCCATCCAGGCCCTCGAGCCGGCGTACGTCACCAACCGCCAGATCGAGTCCGCTCGTATCGCCATGACCCGCCACATCAAGCGTGGCGGCAAGGTCTGGATCTCGATCTACCCCGACCGCCCCCTCACCAAGAAGCCGGCCGAGACCCGCATGGGTTCCGGCAAGGGCTCGCCGGAGTGGTGGGTGGCCAACGTGAAGCCCGGTCGCATCATGTTCGAGCTCTCGGGTGTCGCCGAGCCCGTGGCCCGTGAGGCCATGCGCCGCGCGATCCACAAGCTCCCCATGAAGTGCCGCTTCATCACCCGTGAAGGAGAGGTGTGATGGCCGCCGGACTGACTGCGCCCGAGCTGCGCGAGCTGTCCGCCGACGAGCTGGCCACCCGGCTGCGTGAGTCGCGCGAAGAGCTGTTCAACCTGCGGTTCCAGGTGGCCACCGGCCAGCTGGACAACAACCGGCGACTGCAGACCGTCCGCCGCGACATCGCCCGGATCTACACGATCATGCGCGAGCGCGAGCTGGGTCTCTCGGTCGCCCCGAACGAGGGTGTGGCATGAGCGAGGCCAGTACCACCAACTCCGAGGCCCAGACCTCGACCGGCCCCGGTCTGGCCGGGCGCGGGTACCGCAAGGTCCGCGAGGGCCTCGTCGTCAGCGACAAGATGGACAAGACCATCGTCGTCGAGGTCGAGGACCGGGTGAAGCACGGGCTGTACGGCAAGGTGCTCCGCCGGACCAGCAAGCTGAAGGCCCACGACGAGCAGAACACCGCCGGCATCGGCGACCGGGTGCAGATCATGGAGACGCGCCCCACCTCGGCCACCAAGCGCTGGCGCCTGGTGACCATCGTCGAGAAGGCCAAGTGACGCATCCGGCTGCAACGGCCGGGTGAACAACAGGTACTCTGGACGACTGGCGCCCCTGACGGGTGCGCCGCATCCCGGTATCCCGTGACGGACGGCCGGTGGCTCACGCCACCGGCTGTCTGCGCGTGGGAACCGGACAGCCGGTTCACCGATCCGGCCCGGCTGTCACCACTAGTTCGAGGAGCAGGAAGTGATCCAGCAGGAGTCGCGGCTGCGAGTCGCCGACAACACCGGTGCCAAGGAGATCTTGTGCATCCGTGTGCTCGGTGGGTCCGGGCGACGCTACGCGGGCATCGGCGACATCATCGTCGCCACCGTGAAGGACGCCCTCCCGGGCGCCGGCGTGAAGAAGGGCGACGTGGTCAAGGCCGTCATCGTCCGCACCGTGAAGGAGCGGCGCCGTCCCGACGGCTCGTACATCCGCTTCGACGAGAACGCCGCGGTGATCATCCGCGACAGCGGCGACCCGCGCGGTACGCGCATCTTCGGCCCCGTCGGCCGCGAGCTGCGGGACAAGCGCTTCATGCGGATCATCTCGCTCGCTCCGGAGGTGTTGTGATCATGGCTCAGCACATCAGCGGGAAGACCCCGTCGATGAAGGTCAAGAAGGGCGACCAGGTCGTCGTCCTGTCCGGCAAGGACAAGGGCGCCAAGGGCCGCGTCATCGCTGCCTTCCCCAAGACCCAGAAGGTGCTCGTCGAGGGCATCGGCCGGGTGAAGAAGCACACCCGGATCAGCTCCACCCAGCGTGGGGCGCAGTCGGGCGGGATCGTCACGCAGGAGGCGGCCATCCACGTCAGCAACGTGATGGTCATCGACAGCGAGGACAAGCCGACCCGGGTCGGTTACCGCAAGGACGAGGAAGGCCGCAGCATCCGGGTCTCGCGGCGCACCGGTAAGGACCTCTGATCCCCATGAGCGCACCCACCCGTGAGCTGCCCCGCCTGCTCGCCCGTTACCGCGCGGACATCGCGCCGGCGCTGCAGAACGAGTTCGGCTACGCCAACGTCATGCAGATCCCCGGTCTGGTGAAGATCGTGGTCAACATGGGCGTCGGCGAGGCCACCCGTGACGCCAAGCTGATGGACGGCGCGGTCCGTGACCTCACGGCCATCACCGGCCAGAAGCCGGCGGTCGTCCGGGCCCGCAAGTCGATCGCCCAGTTCAAGCTCCGCGAGGGCATGCCGATCGGCGCGAAGGTCACCCTCCGCGGCGACCGCATGTGGGAGTTCCTGGACCGGCTGCTGTCGCTGGCCCTGCCCCGCATCCGTGACTTCCGTGGACTGAACCCCAAGCAGTTCGACGGCCACGGCAACTACACGTTCGGCCTGACCGAGCAGTCGATGTTCCGCGAGATCGACGTCGACAAGATCGACCGTCCCCGCGGCATGGACATCACCCTGGTGACCACCGCGACCACCGACGAGGAGGGCCGCGAGCTGCTCACGCTGCTCGGCTTCCCCTTCGCCGGCCAGACCGTCGTGAACGCGACCCGCTGAGCGGGCGAGGAGAAGCGATATGGCCAAGAAGGCTCTGATCAACAAGGCGGCCCGCAAGCCGAAGTTCGCCGTCCGCGGTTACACCCGCTGCCAGCGGTGCGGTCGTCCGCACGCGGTCTTCCGCAAGTTCGGCCTCTGCCGCATCTGCCTGCGGGAGATGGCGCACGCCGGCGAGCTGCCGGGCGTGAGCAAGTCCAGCTGGTGAAGGAGTAGGGACCCCGTCCTCCTCACCCTTCGCAAGCTCAGGGCGAGCCTCGGGACGGGGCCTTCCAGCCCCACCCAGCAACAGCAGGTCACCATCCAACACGGCACCACCGATCGCCGAGAGGCCCGGGGCCAAGTCACCTGACCCAGCCCCAGAGGAACCGCGGCGAGAGAGGCACCACCCGACATGACGATGACCGACCCGATCGCGGACATGCTCACGCGGCTGCGGAACGCCAACCAGGCGTACCACGACACCGCCGCCATGCCGTCGTCGAAGCTGAAGACGCACGTCGCCGAGATCCTCCAGCAGGAGGGCTACATCGGCGGCTGGACCGTCAACGACGTCGAGAAGGACGGCCACATCCGCAAGGAGCTCGTGGTCACCCTCAAGTACGGCCCGAACCGCGAGCGGAGCATCGCCGGCGTCCGGCGGGTGTCGAAGCCCGGTCTGCGGGTCTACGCGAAGTCGACGTCGCTGCCCAAGGTGCTCGGCGGCCTGGGGGTCGCGATCATCTCGACCTCCACCGGGCTGCTCACCGACAAGCAGGCGAACAAGAAGGGCGTGGGTGGGGAAGTCCTCGCCTACGTCTGGTAAGAGGAGCGAGCAGACATGTCACGGATCGGACGACTCCCGGTTCCGGTGCCCTCTGGTGTGGAGGTCGCCCTCGACGGGCAGACCGTCAACGTCTCGGGCCCGAAGGGGAAGCTGAGCCACACGGTCGCAGCTCCCATCACCGTCGAGCGCGGTGAGGACGGCACGTTGCTGGTGCAGCGTCCCAACGACGAGCGTGAGAGCCGGGCGCTGCACGGCCTCTCCCGCACCCTCATCGCCAACATGATCACCGGCGTCACCCAGGGCTACGACAAGACCCTGGAGATCGTCGGCGTGGGTTACCGCGTGCAGGCCCGTGGGGCGGACCTCGAGTTCGCCCTGGGCTTCAGCCACCCGGTCCCGGTGAAGGCGCCCGAGGGCATCACCTTCACCGTCGAGGCCCCCACCCGGATCCGGGTGAGCGGCATCGACAAGCAGCAGGTGGGCCAGGTCGCGGCCAACATCCGGAAGCTCCGCAAGCCCGACCCGTACAAGGGCAAGGGCGTGCGTTACCAGGGTGAGGTCGTCAAGCGCAAGGTCGGGAAGACGGGCAAGTGATGGCACAGGCACAGAGCGACAAGGGTGCCCGGGTGCACAAGCCCGTGGGCACCGACATCAGCACCGCCCGCCGCGTCTCGCGGCTGCGCCGCCACAACCGGCTGCGCAAGCGGGTCTCCGGCACGCCGGAGCGTCCGCGCATGGTGGTCAACCGCAGCAGCCGGCACATGCACGTCCAGGTGGTCGACGACACCGTCGGCCGTACCCTGGTCAGTGCATCGACGCTGGACGCCAGCCTGAAGGGCGCCGAGGGCGACAAGTCCACGCTCGCCAAGCAGGTCGGTGCGCTGGTGGCCGAGCGGGCCAAGGCGGCCGGGATCACCGCGGTCGTCTTCGACCGCGGGGGCAACCGGTACGCCGGCCGCATCGCGGCGCTGGCGGACGGCGCCCGCGAGGGCGGGCTGGACTTCTGATGAGCACGGCAACTGAGATCGAGAGGGACGTCTGATGCCAGGACCACAGCGACGCGGCGGCGGCGCCGGCGGCGGTAACGACCGCCGCGACCGCCGTGACGGCGGGCGGGGGCCCGGTGGCGCGCCCGCCGAGAAGAGCCAGTTCATCGAGCGCGTGGTCGCGATCAACCGCGTGTCGAAGGTCGTCAAGGGCGGTCGGCGCTTCAGCTTCACCGCGCTGGTGATCGTCGGCGACGGCGACGGCACCGTGGGCGTCGGCTACGGCAAGGCCAAGGAGGTGCCCGCGGCCATCGCCAAGGGCGTCGAGGAGGCCAAGAAGCACTTCTACCGCGTGCCGCGCATCGCCAGCACCATCCCGCACCCGGTGCAGGGTGAGGCCGCGGCCGGTGTCGTGCTGCTCAAGCCGGCCAGCCCGGGTACCGGTGTCATCGCCGGTGGTCCGGTGCGCGCCGTGCTCGAGTGCGCCGGCATCCACGACGTGCTCTCCAAGAGCCTCGGGTCCTCCAACCCGATCAACATCGTCCACGCCACCATGCAGGCGCTGAAGGACCTCGTCCGTCCCGAGGAGATCGCGGCCCGCCGCGGTCTGCCCCTGGAGGACGTCGCCCCGGCCGCCATGCTGCGGGCGCGGGCCGGTCAGGGGGTCTGAGATGGCTCAGCTGAAGGTCACCCAGATCAAGTCGACCATCGGCACCAAGCCGAACCAGCGTCAGACGCTGCGTTCGCTGGGGCTCAAGCGGATCAACGACTCGGTCGTCCAGGAGGACCGTCCCGAGATCCGCGGGATGGTCGCGACGGTGCCGCACCTGGTCACCGTCGAAGAGATCGTCTGAGCAGGGGAACACCATGACTCTCAAGGTCCACCACCTGCGGCCGGCTCCCGGCGCCCACACCAAGAAGACCCGCGTGGGTCGCGGTGAGGGCTCCAAGGGCAAGACCGCCGGTCGCGGCACCAAGGGCTCCGGCGCCCGCGTGCAGGTGTCTGCCCGCTTCGAGGGCGGCCAGACCCCGCTGCACATGCGGCTGCCGAAGCTCTCGGGCTTCAAGAACAACAACAAGGTCGTCTTCCAGGTCGTGAACCTGGACCGGATCGCCTCGCTCTTCCCCGAGGGCGGCTCGGTCAACCCGGACTCGCTGGCGGACGCCGGCGCGGTGCGGCGCGGCCAGCCGGTCAAGGTGCTGGGCACCGGCGAGCTCGGTGGCGTCCAGGTCCACGTGCACGCGCACGCCTTCTCGGCCTCGGCCGCGGAGAAGATCGGCGCGGCCGGGGGCAGCACCACCCAGATCTGAGCGAGGACCCCCCTGCCGTCCTGCCTCGAACACGCTCGAGGCGGGACCTAGCAGGGGGGCCTTTCTCTGTCCGCGGCCGGGCCCGCCGACGCCCCGGTCCGTCCCCTCGGGACGGCCGGGGTCGGTTCGCCCGACCTCCGTTGATAACCTCGCACGACCGACTCGGGGAGGGCACGTGCTGCAGGCGTTCGCCGCGGCGTTCCGGACGCCAGATCTCCGGCGCAAGCTGCTGTTCTCCCTGGCGGTCATCGCCGTCTACCGGCTGGGCGCCAGCATCCCCGGCCCAGGGGTCTCCATCGAGGCGATCAACAGCTGCCTCGAGCAGGCGCAGGCCTCCGACCAGCGGGACGTCTACTCGCTGGTCAACCTGTTCTCCGGCGGTGCGCTGCTGCGCCTGTCGGTCTTCGCGCTCGGCATCATGCCGTACATCACCGCGAGCATCATCGTCCAGCTGCTGGTCGTGGTCATCCCGCGGTTCGAGCAGCTGAAGAAGGAAGGGCAGTCCGGTCAGGCGAAGCTGACCCAGTACACCCGTTACCTGACGATCGCCCTCGCGGTCCTGCAGAGCACCGGCATCATCGCCCTCGCCCGCAGCGGTCAGCTCTTCCCCGGCTGCGCGCAGGACATCATCCCGTCGGACTCGGTCTGGACCACGATCATCCTGGTCGTCACCCTCACCGCCGGCACCGCCGTCATCATGTGGCTGGGCGAGCTGCTGACCGAGAAGGGGATCGGCAACGGCATGTCCGTGCTGATCTTCACCTCGATCGCCGCCCGGATCCCCGCCGAGGGCGGGTCGATCCTGCAGGCGCGCGGTGGGTTCATCTTCGCGATCGTCTGCGTGATCGCGGTCGTCATCATCGGCACCGTCGTCTACGTCGAGCAGGCGCAGCGCCGCATCCCGGTGCAGTACGCCAAGCGCATGGTCGGCCGCCGCATGTACGGCGGCACCTCCACCTACCTGCCGCTGAAGGTGAACCAGGCGGGTGTCATCCCGGTCATCTTCGCCTCGTCGCTGCTCTACCTGCCGCAGCTGATCGCCCAGCTCCAGGGGGACACCGCCGGTCCGGTCCGGCGGTTCTTCGAGTCGTATGTGATCAACCAGAGCAGCCCGGTGCACATCGCGATCTACTTCGCGATGATCATCTTCTTCACGTACTTCTACGTGTCGATCACGTTCAACCCCGAGGAGCGGGCGGAGGACATGAAGCGCTACGGCGGCTTCATCCCGGGCATCCGGCCGGGGCGTCCCACCGCGGAGTACCTGCAGTACGTGCTGTCCCGGATCACCCTGCCCGGGTCGATCTACCTGGGGCTGGTCGCGGTGCTGCCCAACCTCTTCCTCTCCATCACGCAGGAGGGGCAGAACCAGAACTTCCCGTTCGGCGGGACCGCGGTGCTGATCATGGTGGGAGTGGGCTTGGAGACGGTGAAGCAGATCGAGACGCAACTCAACCAGCGCAGCTACGAAGGGTTCCTGAAGTAGTGCGCGTCGTGCTGCTGGGCCCGCCTGGAGCCGGCAAGGGGACCCAGGCCCAGATCATCGCCGGTCGGCTGTCGGTCCCCGCGATCTCCACGGGCGACATCTTCCGGGCCAACGTGAGCGGCCAGACGGAGCTCGGACGGGCCGCCAAGGTCTACATGGACGCCGGCGACCTCGTGCCCGACGAGATCACCGTGGCGATGGTCTCCGACCGGCTCGCCGAGCCCGACGCCAAGGCCGGCTTCCTGCTCGACGGCTTCCCGCGCACCATCGCCCAGGCGGAGCAGCTGCGTGATTCCCTCGCCGAGATGGGGCACCGGCTCGACCGCGTCCTGGAGCTCGTCGTCGACCAGGACGAGCTGGTCCGGCGGCTCTCCGGCCGGCGCATGCTCGTGGACGGCGAGTGGGTCCAGCGCGACGACGACAAGCCCGAGACCGTGCGGCACCGCCTCGAGGTCTACCGGGAACAGACGGCGCCGCTGTCCGGTTTCTACGCCGAGGCCGGGCTGCTCAGCCAGATCGACGCGATCGGGGAGATCGACGAGGTCACCCGGCGGGCGCTGACCGCCCTCGGCGCCGACGACGCGCTGGCCGACGAGCCGGCCGACGGCTCGACCGAGGACTGAGGCCGGGGCGTCGCCGGTGCACGGTGACCGCAGTGCCGCGCTCCTCGCCCGACTGCCCCTGTTGGCCAAGTGGAGTGGACGCATGATCCAGATCAAGACGGCGCACGAGATCGAGCTGATGCGCGCCTCCGGGCTCGTGACCGCCGGTGCCCTGAAGGCGGTGCGCGCCGCCGTGCGTCCCGGGGTGAGCACCAAGGAGCTCGACGCGATCGCTGAGGACCACATCCGGTCCCAGGGTGCGGTGCCGAACTTCCTCGGCTACCACGGCTTCACCGGCACCATCTGCGCCTCGGTGAACCACGAGGTGGTGCACGGCATCCCGAACCCGGACCGGGTGCTCGCCGAGGGCGACAACATCTCGATCGACTGCGGTGCCATCCTGAACGGTTGGCACAGCGACTCCGCGATCACGGTCACGGTGGGGGAGCCCTCCCCGGAGGACGCCGCGCTGCTCGAGGTGACCGAGCGGTCGATGTGGGCGGGGCTCGCCCGCGCGGTGGCCGGCGGTCGGCTCACGGACATCAGCCACGCGGTGGAGGAGGCGATCACCGCCTCGGAGCACCGGTACGGCATCGTCGACCACTACGGCGGTCACGGCATCGGGACCGAGATGCACCAGGATCCGCACGTCCTCAACTACGGCCGGGCCGGCCGCGGTCCGAAGCTGGTCCCCGGCATGGCGCTGGCCATCGAACCGATGGTCACCCTGGGCGACCCGGCGACGGTCGAGCTCGAGGACGGGTGGACCGTGGTCACCAAGGACGGGTCCCGGGCCGCTCACTTCGAGCACTCCGTGGCCATCACCCCCGAGGGCCCCTGGGTCCTGACCGCCGAGGACGGCGGTGTCGCCGGCCTGGCGCCGTTCGGCGTCACACCGCGCACCTGAAGAGGTTCCGCCCCCGCCCGCGGCGGGTCCCTGCGACGGGGCCGATGCGCCTGCCGGCGGGTTGCGCGGCCACCGTCACTCCAGCCCGGGTTGGAGAGTCGGGGCGAGGCGGGGTAGAGTGGCCGATGGCGTTCGCGTCGTCCGTCGTCCTGCTGTGGCCGTAGTCCGACGGACGCCCTCTGCGGGATCGCCGCTCCAGCACCACCGTCCGTGCCGTCCCGGCATGGGCGCGACCAGCTCCACTGCGAGTTCTGTGAACGAGGAGGCCGTGTAGGGCATGGCAAAGAAGGACGGGGCCATCGAGGTCGAGGGTCGCGTCGTCGAGCCGCTCCCCAACGCGATGTTCCGAGTGGAACTGCAGAACGGGCACCGGGTGCTCGCCCACATCAGCGGCAAGATGCGGCAGCACTACATCCGCATCCTGCCCGAGGACCGCGTGGTCGTGGAGCTCTCGCCCTACGACCTGACCCGCGGTCGCATCGTCTACCGCTACAAGTGACCGCCGGCCCTCCGTGCAACGAGCGCGGGCGTCGGCACATCGATCTGAGGAATGAGGGGCGGCACCGGTGAAGGTCCAGCCGTCGGTGAAGAAGATCTGCGACAAGTGCAAGGTGATCCGCCGGCATGGCCGGGTCATGGTCATCTGCGACAACGCCCGGCACAAGCAGCGCCAGGGCTGAGGGAGTACCTGAACATGGCACGACTGGCTGGCGTCGACCTGCCCCGCGAGAAGCGGATGGAGATCGCGCTCACCTACATCTACGGGATCGGCAAGACCTCGGCGAAGGCGACCTTGAGCGCGACGGGCGTGAGCCCGGACCTGCGCGCGAAGGACCTCTCCGACGAGGACCTGCTGAAGCTCCGCGACTACATCGACGAGCACTTCCGCGTCGAGGGTGACCTGCGCCGTGAGGTCGCCGCCGACATCCGCCGCAAGGTGGAGATCGGCTGCTACCAGGGTCTGCGCCACCGCCGTGGCCTGCCCGTGCACGGTCAGCGCACCAAGACCAACGCGCGCGGCCGCAAGGGCCCGCGCAAGACGATCGCCGGCAAGAAGAAGGCTCGCTGAGTCGAGCTCGACGGCGCGCCGTCGCGGGTCCGTAGGGCCGGACCGGCGGCGCGCCTGCAGCGACAGCGCTGCACCCGCACCACCAGGCCACGAACACAGACACAGACCGGAGAGACATGCCTCCCAGGGCTCGCGCGGCTGCTGGCACCAAGAAGGTGCGCCGCAAGGAGAAGAAGAACGTCGCCCACGGCGCGGCGCACATCAAGAGCACGTTCAACAACACGATCGTGTCGATCACCGACCCGACCGGGAACGTGATCAGCTGGGCCTCCGCCGGCCACGTCGGCTTCAAGGGCTCCCGCAAGTCCACGCCGTTCGCCGCGCAGATGGCCGCCGAGAACGCCGCGCGCAAGGCGCAGGAGCACGGCATGCGCAAGGTCGACGTCTTCGTCAAGGGCCCGGGCTCCGGCCGGGAGACCGCGATCCGCTCGCTGCAGGCCACCGGCCTCGAGGTGGGTCAGATCCAGGACGTGACGCCGCAGCCGCACAACGGCTGCCGCCCCAAGAAGCGCCGCCGGGTCTGACCGGTCACTGACGAGACGAAGAGGTAGATAGACGTGGCCCGTTACACCGGAGCCGACTGCCGCATGTGCCGGCGCGAGAAGATGAAGCTGTTCCTCAAGGGCAGCAAGTGCGAGTCCCCGAAGTGCCCGATCGAGATCCGGCCCTACCCGCCGGGCGAGCACGGCCGGGGTCGCAGCAAGGACAGCGAGTACCTGCTGCAGCTGCGTGAGAAGCAGAAGGCCCGCCGCATCTACGGCGTGCTGGAGAAGCAGTTCCGCGGCTACTACGAAGAGGCGAACAAGAAGACGGGCAAGACCGGTGAGGTCCTGCTGCAGATCCTCGAGTCGCGCCTGGACAACGTGGTCTACCGGGCCGGTTTCGCCGAGTCCCGTGACATGGCCCGCCAGCTGGTGCGCCACGGCCACATCAAGGTCAACGGCCGCAAGGTCGACATCCCGTCCTACCGGGTGAGCGCCAACGACATCGTCGAGGTCGCCGCCAAGTCGGTCGAGATGGTCCCCTTCCAGCTCGCCCAGGCAAAGGCCGGGCAGCGCCCCGTGCCGCCGTGGCTGGAGGTCATCACCACGCAGCTGAAGGTGTTGGTCCACAACATCCCGGCGCGCCAGGTGATCGACACCCCGGTGCAGGAGCAGCTGATCGTGGAGCTCTACTCCAAGTGATCCACCGGCCCTGACCAGGCGTTCGCCTGGTCAGGGCCTGCACGACGGCGGGACGGGCGGACGGATGTCCGTCCCGCCGGCACCACCCCTCACGGCGTCATATGGCGGGTGCCGGAGGAACTGAAGGAGAACCATGCTCATCGCACAGCGTCCGACCCTCACCGAGGAGACCATCGACGCCCAGCGCTCGCGGTTCGTCATCGAGCCGCTGGAGCCGGGCTTCGGCTACACCCTCGGCAACTCCCTGCGTCGCACCCTGCTGTCCTCGATCCCCGGCGCTGCTGTCACCAGCATCCGCATCGAGGGCACCCTGCACGAGTTCACCACCGTGCCGGGCGTCAAGGAGGACGTCACCGAGATCATCCTGAACCTCAAGGGTCTGGTGGTCAGCTCCGACTCCGACGAGCCGGTCACCATGTACCTGCGCAAGCAGGGCCCGGGCGAGGTCACCGCCGCCGACATCGCG
The DNA here is from genome assembly GCF_054050755.1 of Modestobacter sp. SYSU DS0511. Taxonomy (NCBI): domain Bacteria; kingdom Bacillati; phylum Actinomycetota; class Actinomycetes; order Geodermatophilales; family Geodermatophilaceae; genus Modestobacter; species Modestobacter sp. SYSU DS0511. The sequence continues at coordinate 155,522 of NZ_JBJGZY010000003.1, read as the reverse complement.
CCGCCGGCCGGTGTCGAGGTGCACAACCCCGAGCTGCACATCGCCACGCTGAACGCGAAGGGCCGGCTCGAGGTCGAGCTCGTCGTGGAGCGTGGGCGCGGGTACGTGCCGGCCACCCAGAACAAGCAGCCCGGCCAGGAGATCGGTCGCATCCCCGTCGACTCGATCTACTCCCCGGTGCTCAAGGTCACCTACGCCGTCGAGGCCACCCGCGTCGAGCAGCGCACCGACTTCGACCGCCTGGTCGTCGACGTCGAGACCAAGCCGTCGATGGAGCCCCGCGACGCCATCGCCAGCGCCGGTTCGACCCTGGTCGAGCTCTTCGGCCTGCTGCGCGAGCTCAACGTCGACGCCGAGGGCATCGAGGTCGGGCCCAGCCCGGCCGAGGCCGCCGACATCGCGAACTTCTCGATGCCGATCGAGGACATGGACCTCACCGTCCGGTCCTACAACTGCCTCAAGCGCGAGGGCGTGCACACCGTCGGTGAGCTCGTCACCCGCTCCGAGGCCGACCTGCTCGACATCCGCAACTTCGGCGCGAAGTCGATCGACGAGGTCAAGCTGAAGCTCGCCGCCATGGGCCTCGCGCTCAAGGACAGCCCGCCCGGGTTCGTCCCCTCCTCGGTGGAGAGCTACGACGAGGGTTACGAGACCGACGCGTACCAGGGCGACGCCGCCTTCGGCGACCCGGCCCAGTACGACGAGGGCAACTACCAGGAGACCGAGCAGCTCTGACGAAGGGCCCCACTGCCCCCCACCGCGAGCACGTTCGCGGTGGGGCCCGCAGCGGGGCCACTCGGGGCCCGGCACACTGGTCCCGGACCCAGCACCGCACTCTGCAGCACCGCGATGGACGACGCAGCCGGCACATGCCCGCCCGGCCGCCTGAGGAAGGACCGACATGCCCACCCCCACCAAGGGCCCCCGTCTCGGCGGGTCCCCCGCGCACGAGCGGCTGATGCTGGCCAACCTGGCCACCTCGCTGTTCGAGCACGGGCGGATCACCACCACCGAGGCCAAGGCCAAGCGGCTGCGCCCGCTGGCCGAGAAGCTGGTCACCTTCGCCAAGCGTGGTGACCTGCACGCCCGCCGGCAGGTCATGACGACGATCCGTGACAAGGACGTCGTGCACCACCTGTTCGCCGAGATCGGTCCCCGCTTCGCGGAGCGCCCCGGTGGCTACACGCGCATCGTCAAGGTCGGTCCCCGCAAGGGCGACAACGCCCCCATGGCGATCATCGAACTGGTCGAGGGTCAGACCGTGGCCCAGCAGGCCGTCGGTGAGGCCGAGCGTGCCCGTGGCACCCGCTTCGCCGCCGGCGCCGGCGCGGCCGCTGCGGCCGGTGAGGTCAACGCCGACGCAGGCGACCTGACCGACACCGACGTCACCACCGGCCCCGGGGGCGACACGAGCCCGGCGGTCAGCGGCGACGAGCCGGCCGCGGACGTCGCTGCGGCCCAGGACGTCGTCACCGACGTCTACAACCCGGACGGCGACCGGCAGGACGACGGCGACGTCACCCCAGAGCCGACCGCGGAGAACCTCGCCGTCGTCGACGACCCGACCCTCTCCCCGGACGTGGCGAACGCCGCGGCCGCCGAGGTCGAGGCCGCCGAGCTCAGCGACGCCGCCACTGCCGGGACGCACGCCCCGGGCGGCGAGCCCGAGATCGACCCCAAGTGATCCGACCGGCCTCGCGCTGAGGCCGGGGGTCATGGACCACCAGCACGCAACGGACGAGCCCGCCACCGCACCCGGTGGCGGGCTCGTCCGCGTTCGCCTGGACGTCGCCTACGACGGCACCGCGCTGCACGGCTGGGCCCGCCAGCCCGGCCTGCGCACCGTCCAGGGCGAGCTGGAGCTCGGTCTCGCCACGGTGCTGCGGTCCGACGTCGACCTCACGGTCGCCGGCCGCACCGACGCGGGCGTGCACGCCACCGGCCAGGTCGCGCACACCGACCTCCCGGCCGACCTGTTCGCCGCCCACGAGCGGCGACTGCTGCGCCGGTTGCGCGGGGTGCTGCCGCCCGACGTCGCGGTGACCGGTGCCCGGGTGGTCACGGCCGACTTCGACGCCCGCTTCGGGGCCCTCGCCCGGCACTACGTGTACCGGCTGACCGACGCCGACGCCGGACCGCCACCGCTGCGCCGGGCGGACACCGTCGGCTGGGCCCGCACGCTGGACGCGGCCGCGATGTCGCTGGCCGCCGGCCTGCTGCTCGGGCAGCACGACTTCGCGGCCTACTGCCGACGCCGGGAGGGGGCGACGACCATCCGCACCCTGCTGGACCTCGACGTCGTCCGGGACGGCGACCTGATCGAGGTGCGCGCCTCGGCCGACGCCTTCTGCCACTCCATGGTCCGCAGCCTCGTGGGGGCGCTGATCGCCGTGGGCGAGGGGCGGCGGCCCGTGGGCTGGCCGGCGTCGCTGCTGGAGCTCCGTCGGCGGGCGAACGACGTGCCGGTGGCGCCGGCCGGCGGCTTGACGCTGGTCCGGGTCGACTACCCCTCGGACGCCCAGCTGGCCGACCGGGCCCGACTCACCCGGGCGCGCCGCGACGGCTGATCAGGGGAGGGCGGCGACGGCCTCGTCGATCGGGGTCTCGCCGGAGACCAGCTCCACCACCTCGCCCCACTTGCCGGCGGCCAGGATCCCCGCGAGCACCGCGGCGACGTCGTCCCGGGGCACGCTGCCCCGCTCGACCCCGTGCCGGAGCGTGACGCGCCCGGTGCCGGGGTCGTCGGTGAGCGCGCCCGGCCGCACGATCGTGGTGTCCAGCCCGGCCCGGGGGAGGATGGAGTCCTCGGCGGCGAGCTTGGCCTGCAGGTACGCGGCGAACTGGGGGTCCATGCCCTGCGGGGTGCCCTGACGGGCCTGCTCGACGCCCATGGAGGAGACCAGGAGGTAGGGGCGCACCCCGGCGCGCTCGGCGGCGTCGGCGAGGAGCACGGCCGCTCCCCGGTCGACGGTGTGCTTGCGCTCGGCGCCGCTGTTCGGGCCGCCGCCGGCGGCGAAGACCACGGCGTCGGCACCGCGGACCACGTCGGCGACCTGGTCGACCGATGCCTGCTCCAGGTCCAGGACCGTGGGCTGGACGCCGTCGGACTCCAGGTCGGCCCGGTGGTCGGCGTTGCGGACGATGCCGACGACGGTGTCCCCGCGGCTGCTGAGCAGCCGGCCGAGGCGACGCGCGACCTGTCCATGGGCTCCGGCGATCACGATGCGCATGGCCCCGCCCTACCCGCCGGTGCTGCCCGGCACTCGTCCGGTGGCGGCGGCCCGGGCCGCGGCGAGCTCCGCGGGGGTGTCGCAGTCGGTCCACGGCGGCGGGGAGCCGGGCGGCACGGAGGGACGGTGCCGGACGGCGGCGAGGGGCCCGAGCACCGACCGCAGGGGCGCGTGCGGGCGGGCGCCGACGAGCGCGGTCCGCAGCGCCCCGGTGCGCCACAGCCCCAGCAGCAGCTGGTCGCGGCCGGTCTCGTCGACGACGAGCGCGCCGTCCCCGGTGAGCCTGTCCCGCAGCTCGGCGACCAGCTGCGGCGTGACGAACGGCAGGTCGCCGGCGAGCACCGCGACCACGCCGACGCCGGGGGGCACCGCGGCGAGGCCGGCGGCCAGAGCCGGCACGGGGCCACCGCCGGGGGGCTCCTCCCGCACGAGCACGACGCCCGTGGGCACGTGCTGCGGAGGGCCGACGACGACCCGGGGCCGCGCGTCGGTCACCGCGGCCAGGACGGCGTCCAGCATGGTCCGGCCACCGACGTCGAGCTGCGGCTTGGGCCGCCCGCCGAGGCGGGCGGCGCGGCCGCCGGCGAGGACGACCGCGGCGTAGGGCGGGGGCTCGGTCACGGCCCGAACGGTAGGGCGCGGCCGGTGAGTACCGTCAGGCGCGTGGGACGAGTCACCAGCCGGACCCCGGTGCTGCGCATCCGGGGCGACCTGCACACCCAGCGCCCGGACACCGTCGCGGCGGAGGAGCCGTTGGAGATCCGCCTGGGCGGCACGCCGTTGGCGGTGACGATGCGCACCCCGGGCGACGACTTCGACCTCGTGCACGGGTTCCTGGCCACCGAGGGCGTCATCCGCAGCGCCGACGACCTGGCCGGGCTGCGGTACTGCAACTCCGTCGACGACGAGGGCAGGAACACCTACAACGTGGTGGACGTCGACCTCGCGCCCGGCGTCGAGGCACCGGACACCGCGCTGGACCGGAACTTCTACACGTCCAGCTCGTGCGGTGTCTGCGGCAAGGCGAGCATCGACGCGATCCGCACCCGGACCAGCTACGCCATCGCCGGTGACGACACCCGGCTCACGCTGGAGACGCTGCTGGCCCTGCCCGACCGCCTGCGGGCGGCGCAGCAGGTGTTCGAGAAGACCGGTGGGCTGCACGCCGCCGGGCTGTTCACGCCCGAGGGCGAGCTGGTCGCGCTGCGCGAGGACGTCGGCCGGCACAACGCGGTGGACAAGGTCATCGGTGACGCGGTGCGCGAGGGGCGGGTCCCGCTGTCCCGGCACGTGCTCATGGTCAGCGGGCGGTCGTCGTTCGAGCTGACCCAGAAGGCGGCGATGGCCGGCATCCCGGTGCTCGCCGCGGTGTCGGCGCCCAGCTCGCTGGCGGTGGAGCTGGCCCGGGAGTTCGGCATGACGCTGATCGGCTTCCTCCGCGGCGACGGCTGCAACGTCTACACCCACCCCGAACGGCTCACACTGCGGCGCTGACGCGCCCAACCGCGGCCAGGTGCCGTCCCCGACCGCGCTGAGCCGCTGCCCGCGATCCCGCGGGAGCCTTCGGCCCCACGCCGGGCTCCCGGACCGCCCTCCGGACGGGTGATCCGGACCCGTACCCGGCTCTCTCAGACCCGTACCCGGCTCTCTCAGGTCATGGGCCAGGCGCTGACGCGCCGGGCCCATGATCGCCGCCGCGGAGCTGGCTGACGACGTGCGGCAGGAGCGGGCCCAGGACGGCGAGCCCGTCGCGGACGCCGCCGGTGGAGCCGGGCAGGTTCACGATCAGGGTGCGGCTGCAGGTGCCGGCCAGGCCCCGGGACAGCACCGACGTCGGCACGGTGCCCTGGCCGTACCGCCGGATCGCCTCGGCGATGCCGGGCGCCTCCCGTTCCAGGACGGCGCGGGTCGCCTCGGGGGTGACGTCGGTGGGGGTCAGCCCGGTGCCGCCGGTGGTGAGGACGACGTCGGCGCCGGCGGCCACCGCCTCGCGGAGCACGACCTCCAGCTCGGCGATGTCGTCCGGGCGGACGTGCGGCCCCTCGACGGTGAAGCCGAGCTCGCGCAGGCCGTCGGCGAGCGCCTGGCCGCTGCGGTCCTCGTACACGCCGAACGCCGCGCGGTTGGACGCGGTGACGACGACGGCCAGGGCGTCGGGCGGGAGGTCGGTCACCGGTGGAAGTCCCCGCTCTTGCCGCCGGTCTTCGACAGCAGCCGCACGTCGGTGAGGGACGCGCGCTTGTCGACGGCCTTGACCATGTCGATCATCGTGAGCCCGGCGACGGTGACCGCCGTCAGGGCCTCCATCTCCACGCCGGTGCGGTCGGCGGTGCGAGCGGTGGCGGTGATCTCCACGGCGTCGGTGGTGACCTCCAGGTCGACGGTCACCCCGTGCAGCGCGATCGGGTGGCACAGCGGCACCAGGTCCGGCGTCCGCTTGGCCCCGGCGATGCCGGCGATCCGCGCGGTGGCGATCGCGTCGCCCTTCGGCACGCCCCCGCTGCGCAGCAGCGCGACGACCTCCGGGCTGACCAGCACCCTGCCGGCCGCGGTGGCCGTGCGGGCGGTGACCGCCTTCGCGGTGACGTCGACCATCCGGGCGGCGCCGGACTCGTCGAGGTGGGTGAGCCGGGGCTCGCTCATCGTGCACTCCTGTTCGTCTCGGCCCGCGTTCCGCTCCTCGGTCGCTGGCGCTCCCTGCGATGCTCGCGCGGACGTCGACTCACTGCAGTGCTCCTTCGATCAGGACGACGGTCACCTCGGCGCCCGCGGGCAGCTCGGTGACCTCCTCGGGGAGGACGACCAGGCAGTTGGCGCGGGCCAGGTGGGCGACCAGGTGCGAGCCGGGGCCACCGACCTGGGACACCTCGCCGCTGTCGAACCGGCCGCGGAGGAACTGGCGCTTCCCCGCCGGGGAGCGCAGCGGCGAGGTGAGCCGGGCGGTGGTGCGCAGCCGGTCGGGGTCGCGGTGCCCCAGCGCCCGGCGCAGGGCCGGTCGCACGAACACCTCGAAGGAGACGAACGAGCTCACCGGGTTCCCGGGCAGGGTGACCACCGGGACGCCGTCCACGGTGCCGGCCCCCTGGGGCCCGCCGGGCTGCATGGCGACCTTGCCGAACTCGACGGTGCCCAGGCCGCGGAAGGCGTCCTTGACCACCTCGTAGGCGCCGGCGCTCACCCCGCCGCTGGTCACCAGCAGGTCGGCGGTGCCGAGCTCGGCGCGGACGGTGCGCAGGAACTCGTCGACGTCGTCGGGCACGAAGTGCAGCGTGCGCGCCTCGCCGCCGGCGGCCTCGACCGCCGCGGCCAGCAGCACCGAGTTCGACTCGTAGATCTGCCCCGGCAGCAGCGGCCGGCCGGGCTCGACCAGCTCGCTGCCGGTGGACAGCACCAGCACCCGCGGGCGGCGGCGCACGGGCACGACGGCGTGGCCGACCGCGGCCGCCAGGCCGAGCTGCGCGGCGCCGAGCGGCGTGCCCGCGGCGAGGGCGACCTCGCCGGCGCGGATGTCCTCCCCGGTGTGGCGCAGGTGCGCGCCGGCGGCGGGGGAGCTGGTGATGGTGACCACGTCGGTCGCGGCGTCGGTGCGCTCCACCGGGACGACGACGTCGGCGCCGGCCGGCACGGGGGCGCCGGTCATGATCCGGTGCACCGTGCCCGGCTCGAGGACCGGGACGTCGGTGCGCCCGGCCGGGATGTCGGCGGCGACCGGCAGCCGGACGGGGGTCTCCGGTCCGGCCCCCGCCACCTCGGCGTGCCGGGCGGCGTAGCCGTCCATCGCCGAGTTGGTGAAGCCGGGCAACGAGACCAGCGCGGTGAGGTCGGCGGCGAGCACCCGTCCGGCGGCAGCGCCGAGCGGGACGTCCTCGACCGGCAGCGGGGCCAGCAGGCCGCGCACCACCGCCTGGTGTTCCTCGACCGTCCGCACGCCCCCATCCTCACCGACCCGGCCCGGCGCCGGACCAGGGGGCGCGTGCGCCGCCCGGCGGGACCGGGCAGGGTGGGCTCCGTGAGTGCTCCGGAGGGACCGGCCGTCGTCGTCGGGCAGGTGGGCCGTGACCTGGTGCTGGAGATCGACCAGCTGCCCGCCGGCGGCGGCAGCACCCCGGTGCGCTCGCGCCGTGAGCTGCTCGGGGGCAAGGGCGCCAACCAGGCCGTCGCCATGCGGCAGCTGGGTCTGCCGGCTGCGCTGGTGGGCGTGCTGGGGGACGACGAGGCGGGTGACCAGGTGCTGGCCCAGGCGGTGCACGACGGGCTCTGGATCTCCGGGGTGGTGCGCCGGCGCGGTGGGACCACCGCCCTGCTGGTCGACCTGGTGGAGGCCGGCGGCACCCGGCGGCTCCTCGAGGACGTGCCCGGGTCGAGCCTGCTGACCCCGGCCGACGTCGCGGCCGCCGGTGACCTGTTCGAGCGCGCCCGGGCGGTCGTCCTGCAGCTGCAGCAGCCCGGGCCGGCGGTGCGGGCGGCGCTGGAGCTCGCGCCCCGCAGCGCCCTGACGGTGGCCGACGGGGCCCCGCCGGACGGCGAGACGGCGGAGGCGCTGCTGGCCGGGGTGCAGGTGCTCCGCGCGGACGCCGCCGAGGCCGGCATGTGGGTCGGCGGCGAGCTGTCCGGCCTGGACGACGTGCGCGCCGCGGCCACCGAGCTCTGCCGCCGGGGGCCGCGGGTGGTCTGCCTGGCCGCCGGCGAGGAGGGCGACCTGACCGTGTGGCGCTCCCGCAGCGGGCGGGTGCAGGAGCAGCTCGTGCCGTTGCAGGGGGAGTCGCCGGTCGACCCGACCGGCGCGGGGGACGCCGTCGTCGCCGCGCTCACCGTGGCCCTGCTGGCCGGCCGTGACCCCCGGGAGGCGGCCTGGCAGGCGGGCGTCGCCGCGGCGCGCGCCGTCGACCGGCTCGGCGGGCGCCCGCGGCTGGACGCCGAGGAGGTGCGGCGGTCCGCCGAGGAGGCCCGTCGTCCTGCCGGTCGCTGACCTCGCCGCTAGCGTGGTGGCCCGGATCCCAGGGGAGAGGACTGCTGTGAGCGAGATCGACCGGATGCTGGCGGCCAACGAGGAGTGGCTGGCCGAGTTCCCGGGGCCCATGCCGGTGGCGCCCGGGCGCAAGGTCGCCGTCGTGGCCTGCATGGACTCCCGGATGCCGCTGTTCGGCCTGCTCGGCCTCGCGGTGGGCGACGCCCACGTGCTCCGCAACGCCGGCGGCCTGGTCACCGAGGACACCCTCCGCTCGCTCGCCATCTCCCAGCACCTGCTGGGCACCCGCTCCGTGGTGCTCGTGCACCACACCGACTGCGGGCTGAACAAGGCGACCGAGGAGCAGTTCCGCGCCGCCGTCGAGGAGGCCACCGGGGTGCGGCCGCCGTGGCCCGCGGGTGCCTTCAGCGACCTGGACGCCGACGTCCGGGAGTCGATCCGCCGCGTGCGCGAGGCGCCCTACCTGGTGACCGAGGAAATCCGGGGCACGGTCTACGACGTCACGACGGGCCGGCTGCGCGAGGTGTCCTGACGGCGGGCCTGCGGGGCCCGTTGCGAGCTCGCGGGCGGTGCGGCGGGCGAGATCCTTCGGGGGTCCTCCCTCCTGGTATCGTGTCCGTTTGGCGCGCGCTGCCGGCTGGTGCACGCGTGTCCCGGGTCGTCGGTCACCTGTACACACGGTGCCCGGATGGCGGCCAAGTCTCCCGTGCTCGGTGAGGCGATCCCACCAGCCGCCCGCCCGATCGACGAAGGACAGTGAGCCTCGTGCGCACGTACAGCCCCAAGCCCGGTGACATCACCCGGGCGTGGCACGTCATCGACGCCACCGACGTGGTGCTCGGCCGACTCGCCAGCCAGACCGCACAGCTGCTGCGCGGCAAGCACAAGCCCCAGTTCGCCCCGCACGTGGACGCCGGTGACTTCGTCGTCATCGTCAACGCCGGCAAGGTGGCGCTGACCGGCTCCAAGCGCGACGACAAGATCGCCTACCGCCACTCCGGCCACCCGGGCGGCCTCAAGCGGACCAACGTCGGCGACGAGCTCCGGACCCGTCCCGACCGCGTCATCGAGCGCGCCGTCAAGGGGATGCTGCCGCACAACTCGCTGGGCCGGCAGATGCTCTCCAAGCTCAAGGTCTACGCCGGGCCCGAGCACCCGCACGCCGCCCAGCAGCCCCAGACCTACGAGATCAAGCAGGTGGCCCAGTGACCACGCCCATGACCACGGCCCAGACCGTGACCGACGCCGACGGGCGTCCGGTGCAGACCGTCGGCCGCCGCAAGGAGGCCATCGTCCGGGTGCGTCTGCTCCCCGGCACCGGCCAGTTCCGGCTCAACGGCCGCTCCATCGAGGAGTACTTCCCGAACAAGGTCCACCAGCAGCTCATCCGTGAGCCGTTCGTGATCCTGGAGAAGGCCGAGCAGTACGACGTCGTCGGCATCCTGCACGGCGGTGGCGTCAGCGGCCAGGCCGGTGCGCTGCGCCTGGCGATCGCCCGCGCGCTGATCGAGGTCGAGCCCGACGACCGCCCCACGCTGAAGAAGGCCGGCTTCCTGACCCGTGACCCGCGTGTCACCGAGCGCAAGAAGTACGGCCTGAAGAAGGCCCGCAAGGCCCCGCAGTACTCCAAGCGCTGACCGGCGTCCGGGGGTCTGTTCCATGGGTCGCCTCTTCGGCACCGACGGCGTCCGAGGCCGGGCCAACGCCGACCTGACGCCGGAGCTGGCCCTCTCGGTGGCCCGTGCGGCTGCCAGCGTGCTCGCCGACCGCGACGGGACCTCGCGTCCCGTCGCGGTCGTCGGCCGCGACCCCCGCGCGAGCGGGGAGATGCTCGAGGCGGCCGTGGTCGCCGGGCTGGCCAGTGCCGGCGCCGAGGTCCTGCGGGTGGGCGTGCTGCCCACGCCGGCCATCGCGCACCTGACCGGGCGCACCGACGCCGATCTCGGCGTGATGCTGTCGGCCAGCCACAACCCGATGCCCGACAACGGCATCAAGCTGTTCAGCCGCGGTGGGCACAAGCTGCCCGACGCGGTCGAGGCGGCGATCGAGCGGCGGGTCACCGGTCTCGACGGCGGTGACCCCCGGGGCGACCACCGCCCCACCGGCGGCGGGGTCGGCCGCGTCCGCGAGCTGGCCGGCGCCGCGGAGGACTACACCGCCCACGTGCTCTCGGCCCTGCGCGAGCCGTTGCGCGGCCTGCGCGTGGTGGTCGACTGCGCCCACGGCGCCGCCTTCCGCTGCGCGCCCGAGGTCTACCGCCGGGCCGGCGCGCAGGTGCACGTCATCGGTGGCGAGCCCGATGGCTGGAACATCAACGACGGCATCGGCTCCACCCACCTGGAGCCCCTGATCGCCGAGGTGGCCCGCCGCGGCGCGGACATCGGCATCGCCCACGACGGTGACGCCGACCGCTGCCTGGCCGTCACCGCCGAGGGGCAGGTCGTCGACGGCGACGCGATCCTCGCGATCTGCGCGCTGGCGCTGCACGAGAGCGGCAACCTCACCAACGACACGGTCGTGGCCACGGTGATGAGCAACCTCGGCTTCCACCACACCATGCGCGACGCGGGCATCGCCGTGCAGACCACCGCCGTGGGTGACCGCTACGTGCTGGAGGCGCTCCGCTCCCGCGGGCTGTCCCTCGGGGGCGAGCAGAGCGGCCACCTGGTCTTCCTCGACTGGGCCACCACCGGCGACGGCCTGCTCACCGGGCTGGCCCTGCTGTCCCGGATGAGCGCGACCGGGGCGTCGCTGGCGGAGCTGGCCTCCGTCGTCCGGCGGCTGCCGCAGACGCTGGTCAACGTGCCGGTCACCGACCGGCTGGCGGTCGTGGAGAGCGACGAGGTCGCCCAGGCGGTCAACGCGGTCGAGGCCGAGCTCGGCGACACCGGCCGGGTGCTGCTGCGCCCCTCGGGCACCGAGCAGCTGGTCCGGGTGATGGTCGAGGCGCCCACCCAGGAGGAGGCCGACGAGACCGCCGCCCGGCTCGCCGCGGTGGTGGCCGCCACCGGCTGAGCGGCCCGGGACGACGCACCGGACCCTCCCGTCGCAGCTGTCCCGTGCGCGCCGTGTCGCCATCGACCGTGACGGAACGGTTCCACGCTCGCCGGTACCATCGGTCGAATGTGCGGCATCGTGGGGTATGTGGGACCGCAGAACTCGCTCGACGTGGTCCTGGACGGACTCCGCCGACTCGAGTACCGCGGATATGACTCGGCCGGGGTCGCGGTCATCGCCGACGGGCGACTGAGCGCCGCGAAGAAGGCCGGCAAGCTGGCCAACCTGGAGAAGGAGCTCGCCGAGGAGGGGCTGCCCGCCGCCACCATCGGCCTCGGGCACACCCGGTGGGCCACCCACGGCGGGCCCACCGACCGCAACGCCCACCCGCACGTCTCCGCCGACGGCGCCGTCGCGGTCGTGCACAACGGCATCATCGAGAACTTCGCCGCGCTGCGCGCCGAGATCGAGTCGACGGGTGTGGAGTTCACCTCCGAGACCGACACCGAGGTCGTCGCCCACCTGCTGACCGCCACCTACCGGGAGCTCCCCGCCGGTGCCGGCCGGCTCGCCGAGGCGATGCGCGTGGTCAGCCGGCAGCTCGAGGGCGCCTTCACCCTGGTCGCCGGTCATGCGGCGGAGCCGGACACCCTGGTCGCCTCGCGTCGCAACAGCCCGCTGGTCGTGGGCGTCGGTGAGGGGGAGTACTTCCTCGGCTCCGACGTCGCGGCCTTCATCGGGCACACCCGCAAGGCCCTCGAGCTCGGCCAGGACCAGGTCGTGGAGATCGACCGCACCCGCGGGGTCACGGTCACCGACTTCGCCGGCGCGCCGGTCGAGCCCACGGCCTACGACGTCGACTGGGACGCCGAGGCCGCCGAGAAGGGCGGCTACGACTGGTTCATGCTCAAGGAGATCGCCGAGCAGCCGCAGGCGGTCGCGGACACCCTGCTGGGTCGGCTGGGGGAGAACGGCGAGCTCGTCCTCGACGAGGTCCGCCTCTCCGACCAGGAGCTGCGCGACATCGACAAGGTCTTCGTCGTCGCCTGCGGCACCGCGTACCACGCCGGCCTGATCGCCAAGTACGCCATCGAGCACTGGACCCGGATCCCGGTGGAGGTGGAGCTGGCCAGCGAGTTCCGCTACCGGGACCCGGTGCTGGACCGCTCGACGCTCGTGGTCGTCATCAGCCAGTCCGGTGAGACGATGGACACCCTGATGGCGCTGCGCCACGCCCGCGAGCAGAAGGCCCGGGTGCTGGCGATCTGCAACGCGAACGGCTCGACGATCCCGCGCGAGTCCGACGCCGTCCTCTACACCCACGCCGGGCCGGAGGTCGCCGTCGCCTCCACCAAGGGCTTCCTGACCCAGGTGGTCGCCTGCTACCTGGTGGGGCTGTTCCTCGCCCAGGTCCGCGGGGTCAAGTACGCCGACGAGGTCGCCTCGATCGTCGACGACCTGCGGCAGCTGCCGGGCGCGGTGTCCCAGGTGCTCGCCGACATGGAGCCGGTGCGCGAGCTGGCCCGGTCGCTGGCCACCGAGAACACGCTGCTGTTCCTCGGCCGGCACGTGGGCTACCCGGTCGCTCTCGAGGGCGCGCTCAAGCTCAAGGAGCTGGCCTACATCCACGCCGAGGGCTTCGCCGCCGGCGAGCTCAAGCACGGGTCGATCGCGCTGATCGGGCAGGGCACGCCGGTCGTCGTCGTGGTGCCGTCGCCGCGCAGCCGCGGGTCGGTGCACGGCAAGGTCGTCTCCAACATCCAGGAGGTGCGGGCCCGCGGCGCACGCACGATCGTCATCGCCGAGGAGGGCGACGACGACGTGCTGCCCTACGCCGACCACCTGATCCGGGTGCCGCGCACGCCCACCCTGCTGGCGCCGGTGGTCACCACCGTGCCGCTGCAGGTGCTGGCCTGCGAGATCGCCGACACCCGGGGCCTGGACGTCGACCAGCCGCGCAACCTGGCGAAGTCCGTCACCGTCGAGTAGTCGGCCCTCCCGGGGTTGGATCAGGTCACCTGATCACTGCCTGTCCCCCCGCACCAGCATTGGTGCGGGGGGACAGGTGTTGGTGCGGGAGGACGCCGGGCGGGGCCACCGGGCAGACTGGGCGGGTGATCATCGGGGTCGGCATCGACGTGTGCCCGGTCGACCGGTTCGCCGCCTCGCTGCAGCGCACGCCGGGTCTGCGGGACCGGCTGTTCACCGCGGCCGAGCAGCGCACGCCTTCCGGCGGTGAGCGGACCGGGGAGTCCCTGGCCGCCCGCTTCGCGGCGAAGGAGGCGCTGGCCAAGGCCCTCGGCGCCCCCGGGGGCCTGCAGTGGCACGACGCGGAGGTGGTCGTCGGGGAGCGCGGCCGCCCCCACCTGGAGGTGCGGGGCACCGTGGCCCGGCAGGCCGCCGAGCTCGGCGTCACCTCCTGGCACGTGTCGTTGAGCCACGACGGGGGCATCGCCTCTGCCGTGGTCATCGCCGAGGGTGCTCCGTGATCGGGCTCCACACCGCCGACGAGGTGCGGACGGCGGAGCGTGCGCTGATGGCGACGCTGCCGCCCGGCGCGCTCATGCAGCGAGCCGCGACGGGGCTCGCGACGATCTGCCTCGGGCTCGCCGGCCGGGCCCACGGGCTGCGGGTGGTGCTGCTCGTCGGTGCCGGCGACAACGGCGGTGACGCGCTGTTCGCCGGCGCCCACCTCGCCGGCCGGGGTGCGCAGGTCACCGCCGTCCTGCTGGACCCCGAGCGCGCGCACGCGGCCGGCCTGGCCGCGCTCCGCCGGGCCGGGGGCCGGGTCGCCGACCCCGCGCACAGCGGGCTGGACCGCGCCGACCTCGTCCTGGACGGGGTCGTCGGCATCGGGGGCTCCGGCGGCCTGCGCCCGGCCGCCGCCGACCTGGCCGGGCAGGCGGCGGCCGGGCCAGGGCTGCTGGTCGCCGCCGACCTGCCCAGCGGGGTCGCCGCGGACACCGGGGAGGTGCCCGGGGAGGTCTTTCCCGCGCAGCACACGGTGACCTTCGGCGCGGTGAAGCCGGGGCTCGTCGTCGGGGAGGGCCGCCGGCACGCCGGGCAGGTCCACCTGGTCGACATCGGCCTCGGCCCGCACCTCGGCGAACCGTCCGCCCGGCAGCTGACCGATGCCGACGCCGCGGCGCGGATCGAGCCGCCGTCGCCGGACAGCGACAAGTACACCGGCGGGGTCGTGGGCATCGTCGCCGGCTCGGCCACCTACCCGGGGGCCGGCGTGCTCTGCACCGGCGCCGCGCTGCGCACCCGTCCGGGCCTGGTGCGCTACGCCGGTGCCGCCGCCGACGGGGTGCGCGCCTCCTGGCCGGAGGCGATCGTGACCTCCGGCCGCCCCGGGGACGCCGGCCGGGTGCAGGCCTGGGTGGTGGGGCCGGGCATGGGCACCGACGACGACGCGCGCAGCGTGCTCGCCGAGGTGCTCGCCACCGACCTGCCGGTGGTGGTGGACGCCGACGGGCTGACGATGGTCGCCGACTCCCCGGAGCTCGTCCGCGACCGGACGGCGCCGACCGTGCTCACCCCGCACGACCGCGAGTTCGCCCGGATCTTCGGCGAGGTGGGCGCCGACCGGATGGCTGCCGCCCGCCGGGGGGCGGCCGAACTCGGCTGCACGGTGCTGCTCAAGGGCGATGCCACCGTGGTCGCCGACGCGGCGGGGACGACGTTCGTCAACGGCACCGGCACCCCGTGGCTGGCCACCGCCGGTACCGGTGACGTCCTCTCCGGCGTGCTCGGCTCGGTGCTGGCGCAGACCCCGGTCACCGGGCTGCCCGCGGTCGAGGCCGCCGCGACCGCCGCCCACGTGCACGGCCGGGCGGGTCAGCTGGCCGCCGCGGACGGACCGCTGGTCGCCGGTGACCTGGTGCGCCACCTGCCGGAGGCCGTCGGCCGGCTCTACCGGGGCGGTGCCCCCGCCTGAGCGGGCGCGCCTGGGACAGTGAGCTGGTGACGACGGTGCAGCAGACCCCCCGGCGGACCGGGGACAGCCGGGCCGAGGTGCTGGTCGACCTGGACGCGATCGCGGCGAACACCGCGGTGCTGCGCGAGCGGGTCGGCCGGCCGTTGATGGCCGTGGTCAAGGCCGACGGGTACGGCCACGGGCTGGTGCCGGCCGCCCGTGCCGCGCTCGCCGGCGGTGCCGACGCGCTCGGGGTGACCGTGCTGGAGGAGGCGCTCGCGCTGCGCGCGGCGGGGGTCACCGCGCCGCTGCTGTCGTGGCAGCACGGGCCGGGGGAGGACTACGCCGCCGCGCTGACCGCCGACGTCGAGGTGTCGGTCAACGCCGAGTGGGCGCTGGCCGAGGTGGTGGACGCCGCCCGGGCCACCGGTCGGACCGCCCGGGTGCAGCTGTTCGCCGACACCGGGCTGTCCCGGGAGGGCGCCACCCCGGACGCCTGGCCCGGGCTGGTGGCGGACGCGGCGCGCGCGCAGGCCGACGGCGAGCTGGTGGTCACCGGGCTGTGGAGCCACCTGGCCTACGCCGACGCCCCGACGCACCCGACGATCGGCCGGCAGGTCCGGGTCTTCGAGGAGGCCGTGGCGCTGGCCCGGGCGGCCGGGCTGACCGACGCCCGCCGGCACCTGGCCAACTCGGCGGCGACCATCGCGCTGCCGGGGACCTGGTTCGACATGGTCCGTCCCGGCGTGGCGGTCTACGGGCTGGACCCGCTGGGCGGCGACCCGGCGCAGTACGGGCTGCGCCCGGCGATGACCGTGCGGGCCCGGGTCGCGCTCACCAAGCGGGTACCCGCCGGTGCCGGGGTCTCCTACGGCCACACCTACGCCACCGCGGCGGAGACGACGCTGGCGCTGGTGCCGGTCGGGTACGCCGACGGGGTGCCCCGGGCCGCGGGCAACCGTGCGCGGGTGCTGGCCGCGGGCGCGCAGCGCACCATCGCCGGCCGGGTGTGCATGGACCAGTTCGTGCTCGACGTCGGGAACGACCCGGTGGCGCCCGGTGACCGGGTGGTGCTGTGGGGCCCGGGCGACGACGGCGAGCCGACGGCGCAGGACTGGGCCGACGCCCTCGACACCATCCACTACGAGCTGGTCACCCGGGTCGGTGGCCGGTTCACCCGCCGGCACGTCGGCACGGCCGGGGCGGTCTGATGGCCGCCGCGAACCGCCACCCGCACCAGCTCCACCACCTGCACCGGCCCAGCGGGCGCACGGTCGGCCTGGTCGGTGCGGTGCTCGGGCTGGCCGCCGCCGGCACGGCCGTCGGGGTCACCGCCACCCGCGCGGCCACCGCCCGGGTCCGTGCCGAGCGGCTGGCCGGCCAGGTTCCCGACGTCGACCAGGAGACGTGGCAGGAGCTGCGCGAGGATGACCCGCTGGGCCTGCGCCGCCGCCCGGCCGACCGGACGGCGGTGGTCGAGGCCGACGACGGGTGCCGGCTGGCCGTGGAGGAGGTCGGCCCGCTCGACGCACCGCTGACCGTCGTGTTCGTGCACGGCTACGCGCTGTCGATGCACTCCTGGACCTTCCAGCGCCGCGACCTCGGCGAGCAGCTGGCCACCGCCAACGGCCACCGGCCGGCGGCCCGGCTGGTCTTCTACGACCAGCGCGGCCACGGCTCCTCCGGCCGGGGCGACGCCGCGCACGCCACCATCGAGCAGCTGGCGGCGGACCTGGAGGCGGTGCTCACCGCGCGGGTGCCGCGCGGCCCGGTGGTGCTGGTCGGCCACTCGATGGGCGGGATGAGCCTGCTGGCGTTCGCCCGCCGCCGTCCGGAGCTGTTCGGCGACCGGGTGGTGGGCGTGGCGCTGGTGTCGACCTCGAGCGGCAACCTCGCCGACCTCGACTTCGGGCTGCCGCACCTGCTCACCCGGGTGCGGGCCGCGGTGCTGCCGCTGGCCGCGTGGACCATGCGCCGCCGGCCGGTGATCGCCGAGCACACCCGCCGGCTGGCCAAGGACGTCGTCTCCGCAGCCACCCGGGCGCTGTCGTTCTCCTCCGCCGACGTCGCGCCGGCGCTGGGCCACTACGTGGACGCGATGATCGCCGGTACCCCGGTCGACGTGATCGCGGAGTTCTACCCGGCGCTGGTCCGCCTGGACCAGAGCGGCGCCATCGAGCCGCTGCGCCGGGTGCCCGTCCTGGTGCTCACCGGCGACAGCGACCGGATGATCCCCGCCGCGCACAGCGAGCTCATCGTGCAGGACCTGGGCCGCGACGAGCACGGGGTGGACTTCGTCGTCGTACCCGACGCCGGGCACCTGGTGCCGCTCGAGCACCCGGAGCAGGTGACGGCGGCGCTGTCCGAGCTGCTGCGCCGGGTGGAGGCGGAGCGGGGGTCCCGGCGCGGGTGACCGCACCGGCCCGGTCGTAGGGTGCTCGCCGTGGCCGCCCTCCGACCGCCCCGCCTCGACGCGGCCGCCGACGAGGTGGCCCGCACCGCCGCGGCCGCGGCGGACTGGACCGCGTTGGCCGGGGTCGCCCGCTCCTGCGTGGCCTGCCCGGAGCTGGCCGCCACTCGCCAGCACGTCGTCGTCGGCGACCTGCCCGTCGGTGGCCGCCCGCGGCTGGTCCTCGTGGGCGAGGCCCCGGGGGCGACCGAGGACGAGACCGGCCGGCCCTTCGTCGGGCGCTCCGGCGCGCTGCTGGACCAGTTGCTCGGCGAGGCGGGGCTGGACCGGGCCGACGCCGCGGTGCTCAACATCGTGAAGTGCCGACCGCCGGCCAACCGGACCCCGAAGGCGCCGGAGGTGGCGCGCTGCAGCGGCTGGTTGCGCCGCCAGCTGGAGCTGCTCGACGCCCGGGTGGTGGTGGCGCTGGGGCTCTCCTCGGCGAAGTGGTTCCTCGGGCCGCGCACGGTGCTGGGCCAGGTCCGCGGCCGGGCGCACGAGGTCGACGGCCGGCAGGTGTGGGCCACCTACCACCCGTCGGCGGCGATCCGGTTCGGGCCCAACGGGGCCCCCCGCGCCGGGTTGCTGGCCGACCTGCAGGCCGTGGCGGGCGCGCTGTGAACCGCGAGCACCTGCTGCCCACGCCGGCGGACACCCACGCCCTGGGCCGCGAGCTGGCCGGGCTGCTGCGCGCCGGCGACCTCGTCGTGCTCGCCGGCCCGTTGGGCGCCGGCAAGACCGCGCTCACCCAGGGCATCGGCGCCGGGCTCGGCGTGCGCGGGCCGGTCACCTCGCCGACGTTCGTGCTGGCCCGGGTGCACCGCGGCGGCCGGGTGCCGCTGGTGCACGTCGACGCCTACCGGCTCGGGAGCATGGCCGACGTCGACGACCTGGACCTCGACGCCACCACCGAGGAGGCGGTCACCGTGGTCGAGTGGGGACACGGCCTGGTCGAGCAGCTGGCCGACGAGCACCTGGTCGTCGAGCTGGACCGCCGGGACGACGACGTCCGCACCGCCCGCCTCGTGCCCGTCGGCGCGGGCTGGGAGCAGCGCCTCGGCGACTGACCTGCGTCCGGCCGTGCCGTCTCGTACCGTCCAGGAACCGAGCCGCACACCGGTGCGGCCACCGGGTCGACGTCGGGGGCGTCGCCGGTCGAGGAGCGGAGGGGCCAGTGCGGGCACAGCCGGTCATCGAGACCATCTACGACGAGGTCCTGCGCCGGAACCCGGGGGAGACGGAGTTCCACCAGGCGGTGCGCGAGGTGCTGGAGTCGCTCGCGGTCGTGCTGTCCCGGCACCGCGAGTACACCGAGATGAAGACCGTCGAGCGGATCTGCGAGCCCGAGCGGCAGGTCATCTTCCGCGTCCCGTGGCAGGACGACCGCGGTGAGGTGCACATCAACCGCGGCTTCCGGGTGGAGTTCAGCTCGGCGTTGGGCCCCTACAAGGGTGGGCTGCGGTTCCACCCCTCGGTCAACCTGGGCATCGTCAAGTTCCTCGGCTTCGAGCAGGTCTTCAAGAACGCGCTGACCGGCATGCCGATCGGCGGGGGCAAGGGCGGGGCGGACTTCGACCCGAAGGGCCGCTCCGACGCCGAGGTGATGCGGTTCTGCCAGTCCTTCATGACCGAGCTGTACCGGCACCTGGGGGAGTACACCGACGTCCCCGCCGGCGACATCGGCGTGGGGGCGCGGGAGATCGGCTACCTGTTCGGCCAGTACAAGCGGATCACCAACCGCTACGAGTCCGGCGTGCTGACCGGCAAGGGCCTGGGCTGGGGCGGCGCCCTGGTGCGCACGGAGGCGACCGGCTACGGCGCCGCCTTCTTCGCCGCCGAGATGCTGGCGGCGCGGGGTGAGTCGATGGACGGCAAGCGGGTCACCGTCTCCGGCTCCGGGAACGTGGCCGTGTACGGCATCGAGAAGGTGCACCAGCTGGGTGGCACGGTGGTCGCCTGCTCCGACTCCAGCGGCTACGTCGTGGACGAGCGGGGCATCGACCTCGACGTCCTCAAGGAGCTCAAGGAGGTGCAGCGGGCCCGGATCGACGCCTATGCGGCGCGAGTCCCCTCCGCCCGGTTCGTGGCCGGCGGCAGCATCTGGGACGTGCCGTGCGACATCGCGCTGCCGAGCGCGACGCAGAACGAGCTGGACGGCGAAGCCGCGGCGACGCTGGTCCGCAACGGCTGCCGGTACGTCGTCGAGGGCGCCAACATGCCGGCCACCCCCGATGCCGTCCAGGTGCTCCGCGAGGCCGGCGTGGCCTTCGCCCCGGGCAAGGCGGCCAACGCCGGCGGGGTGGCCACCTCGGCGCTGGAGATGCAGCAGAACGCCTCCCGCGACCGCTGGACCTTCGAGTACACCGAGGCCCGGCTGGAGGACATCATGCGCGGCATCCACGCGCGCTGCCACGAGACGGCCGAGGAGTACGGCGCCCCCGGCGACCTGGTGCTGGGCGCCAACGTCGCCGGCTTCCTGCAGGTGGCCGAGGCGGTCCACGCCCACGGGCTGGTCTGACCGGCGGGCGGGACCACCTGGCCGGTGGCGAACTACTCTCGTCGGTCGTGCTGGTCCTCGCGCTCGACACCGCCACCCCGACCCTCGTCGTCGGCCTGGCGCGGTGGTCTGGGGTGAGGCCGGGCGCGGGCCCGGCGGAGGTGCTCGCCGAGCGCGCCGTCGCCTCGGGCAACCGGCACGCCGAGCTCCTCACCCCCGCCGTCCGTGACGTGCTGGCCGAGGCCGGGGTCACGCGGGCCGACCTCGACGCCGTCGTCACCGGGCTGGGGCCGGGGCCGTTCACCGGGCTGCGGGTCGGCATCGTCACCGCCGCCGCGTTCGGCGACGCCCTCGGGGTGCCGGTGCACGGGGTCTGCTCGCTGGACGCGGTGGGCGAGGGCGCCCGGTCGGTGGTCACCGACGCCCGCCGCAAGGAGGTCCACTGGGCCACCTACGACGCCGCGGGCACCCGGCAGACCGGCCCGGGCGTGGACCGGCCGGAGGACGCCCCGGTCACCGACCCGGTGGTGGGCGACGTCCGCTTCGCCGAGCGGCTCGGGCGCGACGTCGCCCCAGCGGAGGTGACGACGGCGGGGCTGCTGCGCGCCGCCGCCCCGCTGCTCGGCTCGCCGCCCGCACCGCTGGAGCCGCTGTACCTGCGCCGTCCCGACGCCGTGCCGCCGGCAGCGCGCAAGGCGGTCAGCCAGTGAGCGTCCGGTTGCGCGCGATGACCGCGGCCGACCTCCCCCGGGTGATGGAGCTCGAGGAGGAGCTCTTCGCGCCGGACACCTGGACCGAGTGGATGTACCGCGACGAGCTCGCCCGCCCGGACACCCGCCGCTACCTGGTCGCCGTCGACCCGGACGGCGTCGTCGTCGGCTACGCCGGGCTGATCGCCTACGACGACGAGGCGCACATCGCCACCATCGGGGTCACCGGCGCACGGCAGCACGAGGGCATCGGGGCGCTCCTGCTGGACACCCTGCTGGTGGAGGCCGACCGGCGGCCCACCCCGGTGCTGCTGGAGGTGCGCGCCGACGACGCGGCCACCCAGGCCTTCTACGCCCGCCGCGGCTTCGTCGAGATCGGCCGCCGGCCGCACTACTACCCGCTCAGCGGGGCCGACGCCGTCGTCATGGAGAGGAAGGTGCGGCCATGAGCGGGCAGGGAGCGGAGCGACCGCGGGAGCGGACGATGACGGTGAGCCAGCCGTTGGTGCTGGGGTTCGAGACCTCGTGCGACGAGACCGGCATCGGGCTGGTGCGCGGGCAGACGCTGCTGTCCGACGCGCTGGCCACGAGCATGGCCGAGCACGAGCGCTTCGGCGGCGTCGTCCCGGAGATCGCCAGCCGGGCCCACCTGGAGGCGATGGTCCCGACGGTGCACCGGGCGCTGGCCGATGCGGGGGTCTCCCTCGGCGACGTCGACGCCGTCGCGGTGACCGCCGGGCCGGGCCTGACCGGCGCGCTGCTGGTCGGGGTGGCGGCGGCGAAGGCCTACGCGCTGGCCCTGGACGTGCCGCTGTACGGGGTCAACCACCTCGCCGCGCACGTCGCGGTCGACGAGCTGGAGCACGGCCGGCTCGCCGAGCCGTCGCTGGCCATGCTCGTCTCCGGCGGGCACAGCTCGCTGCTGCTGGTGCCCGACCTGACCCAGGACGTGCAGGAGCTCGGCCGCACCATCGACGACGCCGCGGGGGAGGCGTTCGACAAGGTGGCCCGGGTGCTCGGCCTGCCCTTCCCCGGCGGCCCGCCGATCGACCGCGCCGCCCGGGACGGCGACCCGTCGTCCATCGCCTTCCCGCGCGGTCTCACCGGCCCGCGCGACGCCGCCTACGACTTCTCCTTCTCCGGCCTGAAGACCGCCGTCGCCCGCTGGGTCGAGGCCCGGCAGCGGGCCGGCGAGCCGGTACCGGTGGCCGACGTCGCCGCCGCGTTCCAGGAGGCCGTGGCCGACGTGCTCACCGCGAAGGCGGTCCGGGCCTGCCGCGACCAGGGCGTCGACCACCTGGTCATCGGCGGGGGAGTGGCGGCCAACTCCCGGCTGCGCGCGCTCGCCCAGGAGCGCTGCGACGCCGCCGGCATCGTGCTGCGCACCCCCAGCCCCCGGCTGTGCACCGACAACGGCGCGATGGTGGCCGCGCTCGGCTCACGGCTGGCCGAGGCCGGGGTCGCCGCCTCGCGGATCGACCTGGGCGCCGACAGCTCGCTGCCGATCGAGGTCGTCAGCCGTTGACCCGCTTCATCGTGCAATCGCCGGACGACCCGGCGGGTCGCAGACGAGCACGGTCGGTGCGCCGGCCACCCGGGTGACGACGACGACCGCCGTCCCGCTGCCCGGGCCGCGCAGCTGCCGCGCCAGCGTCTCCGGCTCGATCGCCGAGCCGCGCTTCTTCACCGTGACCCGGCCGACGCCGCGGGCGCGCAGCAGCGCCCGCAGCTTCTTGAGGTTGAACGGGACCACCTCGGTGACCCGCAGCGAGCTGACCCAGGGGGAGTCCGCCGGGGCGTCGGAGGTCAGGTAGGCGATGGTGGGGTCGACGCCGGTGGCGCCGAACCGGTCGGCGACCAGCGCCACCAGGCCGGAACGGATCACCGCCGGATCGGGCTCGTGCAGCCAGCCCCGCACCGCGGCCACCGGGGTGAGCCCGGGGTCGACGTCGGCGGTCAGCTCCAGCACCGTGCCGTCGGGCTGCAGCTGCGCGGCGCGGCGCCAGGTCGCCGACACCCCGCGCCCCCACAGCAGCGCCTCGACGATCGACCCACCGGCGGAGACCCACTCGGCCTCGACCCCAGCCGGCACCCGGTCGTGGTCGAGCCCCGGGGCCACCTTCACCACGCAGGTGGGCAGCACGTCGAGCAGCCGGGACACCGTCGACCAGGGCGGTGACCACCGGTCGGGGTCCAGCAACCGCCGGCCACCCGCCCGGCGGGCCGGGTCCAGGACGGCGGCGTCGCACCCGGCCACCCGGCCGTCGGCGGCGGCCGCCACCAGGTCGACGACGTCGGCGTCGCGCACCTGCACACGGTCGGCCAGCCCCAGCGCGGTCGTGTTGAGGGCGGTGAGCTCCCGGGCGACCGGGTCGCGGTCGACCGCCACCACCCGGGCGCCCGCGCGGGCCAGCGCGATCGTGTCGGTGCCGGCGGCACAGCCCAGGTCGGCGACCTCCGCCGCGCCGCCGGCCAGCAGCCGGTGCGCCCGCCGGGTGGCCAGTACCGGGCGGCCCGCCTGCTCCAGGGCGTCGCCGGTGAAGAGGAGCCGGTCGGCGTCGGCGCCGAAGGCCGTCCGGGCGCGCTCGCGCTGGCGGGCGAGGCCCCAGGCCGGCCCGGCCAGGTCGACCCCCACCTCGGCACGCAGCCGGGTCAGCGCGGCGACGGCGTCGACCCGCTCGGAGAGCAGGGCGGTCGCCCGCGCCAGCGCCGCGGTGCCGGCGGGGGTGGCGACCGCCCGCAGCTGGCGGACCGTCTCGGCTGCCTGGTCGCCGGACTCCGCCTCCGGGTGCGCGCTGGACACGTCCACCAGCCTGGCCCACGCGCCTGTCGCCCGGGCGGGCGACCCGGTTGAGTGGCTGGCACTCGCATGGGTAGAGTGCCAACGACACGGCCGGTGGCTGACCCCCGCGACGGCAGCTCCCGCGACTCCGTGCCACAGCATCTGCACCACCGCACGACCTTCCGAGTACCCGTCCGACACCGAAGGGGGCGTCACGACGTGACGACCGCTACCAAGGTCAACATCAAGCCGCTCGAGGACCGCGTGGTCGTCCAGGCCAACGAGGCCGAGACCACCACCGCCTCCGGTCTGGTCATCCCGGACACCGCCAAGGAGAAGCCCCAGGAGGGCACCGTCGTCGCCGTCGGCCCCGGCCGCGTCGACGACAACGGCAACCGGGTCCCGCTCGACGTCAACGTCGGCGACGTGGTCATCTACTCGAAGTACGGCGGCACCGAGGTGCGCTACGGCGGCGAGGACTACCTCGTCCTGTCCGCGCGCGACCTGCTCGCCGTCGTCGAGAAGTAAAGGACCCTCCTGCCCCCCACCGCGCGCAAGCTCGCGGTGGGCCCCTGCAGGAGGGCCGGCGGCTGGTGACGCGTTCATCGCCGCTCGCGCTCCGAACGACCGCCCCGGCGACCCGAGACACCGGGTCCCGGGGCGGTCGTCGTCCGCCCCTGTTCTCCTCCGCGCACCCTGAGAGAGGTCTGGCAATGGCCAAGATCATCCTGTTCGACGAGGACGCCCGGCGCGCCCTCGAGCGCGGCGTCGACAAGCTCGCTGACGCCGTCAAGGTCACCCTCGGTCCCCGCGGCCGCAACGTCGTCATCAACAAGAACTTCGGCGCCCCGACGATCACCAACGACGGCGTCACCATCGCCCGGGAGATCGACCTCGAGGACCCCTACGAGAACCTCGGCGCGCAGCTGGCGAAGAACGTCGCCACCAAGACCAACGACGTCGCCGGTGACGGCACCACCACCGCCACCGTGCTGGCCCAGGCGCTCGTCCACGAGGGCCTGCGCAACGTGGCCGCCGGCGCCAACCCGATGGCCGTGGGCCGCGGCATGCGCGCCGCCGTCGACGCCGTGCACGCGGCGCTGGACCAGGTGGCGATCCCGGTCGACGACCGCGGCGCCATCTCCGAGGTCGCCACCATCTCCGCCCAGGACGCCACGGTCGGCGACCTGATCGGTGAGGCGATGGAGCGGGTCGGCAAGGACGGCGTCATCACCGTCGAAGAGGCCAGCGGCATGACGACCGACCTGGACGTCACCGAGGGCGTGCAGTTCGACAAGGGCTACCTGTCGCCGTACTTCGTCACCGACAACGAGTCGATGGAGGCCGTCCTCGAGGACGCCCTCGTGCTCCTCGTGCAGGGGAAGATCAGCGCCCTGCCCGACCTGCTGCCGCTGCTGGAGAAGGTGCTCTCGACCGGTGGCCGGCCGCTGCTGATCGTCGCGGAGGACGTCGAGGGTGAGGCCCTGTCGACGCTGGTGGTCAACTCCATCCGCAAGACCGTCAAGGTCGTCGCGGTCAAGTCGCCCTTCTTCGGCGACCGGCGCAAGGCCTTCATGGCCGACCTCGCCGTCGTCACCGGTGGCCAGGTCGTCAGCGAGGACGTCGGCCTGTCCCTGGACTCCGTCGGCCTGGAGGTGCTCGGCACCGCCCGCCGGGTCACCGTCACCAAGGACGACACCACGCTGGTCGACGGCGGCGGCACGTCCGAGGCCATCGCCGACCGGGTCGCCCAGATCCGCAAGGAGATCGAGGCCACCGACTCCGACTGGGACCGGGAGAAGCTGCAGGAGCGGCTGGCCAAGCTGGCCGGCGGCATCGCGGTCATCCGGGTCGGTGCGGCGACCGAGGTCGAGATGAAGGAGAAGAAGCACCGGATCGAGGACGCCATCGCCGCCACCCGAGCCGCGGTGGAGGAGGGCGTCGTCCCCGGTGGTGGCTCCGCGCTGGTGCACGCCGCCAGCGCAGTCGAGGCGCTCGACCTCTCCGGCGACGAGCTGATCGGGGCCCGGTCGGTGCGCAAGGCGATCGACTCGCCGCTGGCCCTGATCGCCTCCAACGCGGGCTTCGAGGGCCCCGTCGTCGTCGGCAAGGTCCGCGAGCTCGGGGTCGGGCAGGGCTTCAACGCCGCGACCGGTGAGTTCGGCGACCTGGCCGCCCAGGGGGTCATCGACCCGGTGAAGGTCACCAAGGCCGCGCTGGCGCACGCCGTGTCCATCGCCGCGATGGTGCTCACGACCGACTCCGCGATCGTGGAGAAGCCCGCCGAGGAGGAGTCCGCCGACGGCGGTCACCACACCCACGGCCACTCGCACGGCCACGGGCACAGCCACTGAGCGGGGCCTGACTGCCGGTGCCCGCCTCCGGGCGGGCACCGGCCGAACAAGCCGAGAGGGCCGGTCCGACGTGATGTCGGACCGGCCCTCTCGGCATTCAGCGGGCGGCGGGGTGTCCCCGCCCAGCGGCGCTGACCCCGGTGCTCAGACCCCGGCGGCGATGGCGGCGGGCTCGGCTGCGATCAGCCGGGTCCGCTCCTCCTCGCTCATGCCGCCCCAGACCCCGTAGGGCTCGCGGACGGCGAGCGCGTGCTTGAGGCACGCGTCGATGACGGGGCACGTTCCGCAGACGGCCTTGGCGGCGGCCTGGCGGCGGGCGCGTGCCGGGCCGCGCTCGCCGTCGGGGTGGAAGAACAGCGAGGTGCTCTCGCCCCGGCAGGCGCCGTGCAGCTGCCAGTCCCAGACCTCGGCGACGGGGGTGGGCAGTCGGCGGATGTCGGCCATTGGACCTCCTCGGCTCGGGTGCACCGGGGGGTCTGCCCGGTCACGGAGCAGCGGGTGCCCCCGTGCAGTCGGCGGCAAACACGGCTGATCACGTTTCATCGTGCGGGATCTCCCGGGATGTGCATCGCGTCGCCCCCGGCCGGCGACGTCCGTGCAGGTCTCACCCCCGGGGGTGACGGGCGCTGTCCTCTCGTCACCCCGGCGATCAAGGTGGTCACAGGGAGTGCCGACCACCGGGGTGGGGGACACCCCGACACCCGTCCGGGGGTCGGAGGTGGCGGCACCCCTGGGAGCGGGGCGCACCTCGTTCCCGACCATCGGACCGGGCGCTCGCCCGGACCGGTACGCGCCGGCTCCCCGCCGGCGCAGAACGGGAGCACGCGGTGATCGAGGACAGGATGCGCGGCAACGGCGGCGCAGGCGCCGTGGTCTGGGTGTTCGACGAGCGTCGCCGGGTGCGCGACGAGGTCGCCGGCCGGCTCCTCGCCCTGCCGTTCGTCGCTCGGGTCGAAGCGGTCGGTGACCCGGCCGCACTGCTGGCGCGGCTGGACAACCGGCTGCCCGACGTCCTGCTCGTCGGCACCCAGCGGGCCACCGACAGCGGTCTGTCCGTGGCCACCCAGGTGCTCCGCGCCCACCCCGCGCTGCGGGTCCTGGTCCTCGGCGCCCCCGACGACGCCGACTCCGTGCGGGCCGCCGTCGCCGCCGGCGCCCGCGGCTACCTGCGGTGGGACGCCAGCCCGCTCGAACTGGGCCTGGGCCTGTCCCGCACCGGCCTGCGCAACGAGCCGGGCCGGCCGCCGTCGCTGGCACCGGCGCCGCGCGCGCCGCACCAGGTGCTGGCCGGTTCCGGCGGGCCGTCGTCCGGGCCGTCCTGGGGCGGGGCGACCCCGCTCGCCGGGCTCGCCCCCACGACCGTCCGCTCGACGGTGCCCGAGACCCCCGCCGTCGCGCTCTCCATGCGGGAGATGCAGGTGCTCACCGGCATGAGCCAGGGCAAGAGCAATGCCCAGATCGGCCGCGAGCTCTACCTGTCCGAGGACACCATCAAGACCCACGCCCGGCGGCTGTTCCGCAAGCTGGGCGCCAAGGACCGCGCCGAGGCGGTCGCCACCGGCTTCCGCCGCGGCATGATGACCTGACACTGCGGTCCTACCGGACCGCACCGCGGCCAGGAGCCGTCCCCGGGCGCCGCTGAGCCGTTGCCGGCGTTGCGCCGGGGACCCTGCGGGTCCGCCACCGCCTCGCCGATGCGCTGACGCGCAGTTCTCCGTGGCGGCTACTCGTCGCGGGCGTGCCGGCCGCCGGTGCCGTGCCGGCCGGTCGGCTCCTCGCGCTCGGCGAGCGCCGCGATCCCGTCGGCGTAGCCGCTGGCGTAGTCCCAGCTGACGTAGTCGTCCGGGTTCGGGTCGAACGGCGGCTCGTGCCGGCCGGTCTGCCCCTCGTCGAGCAGCTGGCGCAGGTTGGCCTGCATCAGCGCCCAGTCGACGTGGTGCTCCTCCTGGCAGTCCTGGCAGTCGACGACGATGCCCTTGACGCCCGTGGGCTCCAGCAGGGTGCGGAAGACCTCCAGCTCGGCGAGGTCGTCGAGCACCCCCGCCCGCTCCTCCATGGTCAGCGGCGGGTGGCCCGGTCCGCCGTCGGGGTCGGGCCCGAACTCCCCGCCGAAGTCGCGGTCGGGGAACCCGTCAGCTGCGTCCCACGCGTCCACGTGTCCTCCTCGCCCGGTCCTGCTCCTGTGGTGGCACCGGCACCGCTGGTGACCAGCGGGGCGGTGTCCGACGGACCACGGTAACGGGGGAACAGGGCCGCTGGGGGCTCCGCCTACCATCGACGTGGTCCCCCTGCGCCGTCGGCGGCGCTCCACCACCAACTCCGAGAGGGTGGCGACACGTGCAGCCCGATGCGCATGGTCTCGACGAGCACCGTCCCGAACTGCCGGCCAAGTTCGCCCCGCTGGGGCTGACCTACGACGACGTGCTCCTGGTCCCCGGGCCCTCGGACATCGTGCCCACCGACGTCGACACGAGTTCCCGGCTGACCCGCGGCATCCGGTTGGCCATCCCGCTGCTCTCCTCGGCGATGGACACCGTCACCGAGTCGCGGATGGCGATCGCCATGGCCCGCGCCGGGGGCATCGGAGTCCTGCACCGCAACCTCGCGGCCGAGGACCAGGCCGGCCAGGTCGACCTGGTGAAGCGCTCCGAGGCGGGCATGGTGACCAACCCGGTCACCTGTTCCCCGGACAACACCCTGGCCGAGGTCGACGCGCTGTCGGGCCGGTACCGGATCTCCGGGGCCCCGGTGGTCGACGCCGACGGCGTGCTCGTCGGCATGGTGACCAACCGGGACATGCGCTTCGAGACCGACCAGAACCGGCTCGTCCGGGACGTGATGACGCCGATGCCGCTGGTCACCGCCCCGGTGGGCGTCGACCCGGAGCGGGCCCTGGCGCTGCTCAAGCAGCACAAGATCGAGAAGCTCCCGCTGGTCGACGACGCCGGCCGGCTGCGCGGGCTGATCACCGTCAAGGACTTCGTCAAGCGCGACCAGTTCCCCAACGCCACCAAGGACGTCGACGGCCGGCTGTCGGTCGGTGCGGCGCTGGGCGTGGGCGAGGACGCCTACAAGCGCGCCGGGCTGCTCGTGGACGCCGGGGTCGACGTGCTCGTCGTCGACACCGCGCACGGGCACCAGCGCGCGGTGCTGGAGATGGTCGCCCGGGTGAAGCGGGACTTCGCCGACGTGGGCCACGGCGTGCAGGTCGTCGGCGGCAACATCGCCACCCGCGCCGGCGCGCAGGCGCTCATCGACGCCGGGGTGGACGCGGTCAAGGTCGGGGTCGGCCCCGGCTCCATCTGCACCACCCGGGTGGTGGCCGGGGTCGGCGTCCCGCAGATCAGCGCCATCTACGAGGCGAGCCTCGCCGCGCGTCCGGCCGGCGTCCCGGTCATCGCCGACGGCGGGCTGCAGTACTCCGGCGACATCGTCAAGGCCCTGGTCGCCGGCGCCGACACGGTGATGATCGGCGGGCTGTTCGCGGGCGTCGAAGAGGCGCCGGGCGAGCTGGTGTTCATGAACGGCAAGCAGTACAAGACCTACCGCGGCATGGGGTCGCTGGGCGCGATGCAGAAGCGTGGCAACCAGTCCTTCAGCCGGGACCGGTACTTCGCCGACGACGTCCTCTCCGACGACAAGCTCGTGCCCGAGGGCATCGAGGGGCAGGTGCCCTACCGGGGCCCGCTGTCCGGGGTCGCCCACCAGCTGGTCGGCGGCCTGCGCGCCGGGATGGGCTACGCGGGCGCGGCCACCGTCGCCGACCTGCAGGAGCGCGGCCAGCTCACCCGGATCACGTCCGCCGGGCTGACCGAGAGCCACCCGCACGACATCCAGATGACCGTCGAAGCACCGAACTACCGGGGACGCTGACCGATGCCCGTACGCGACAACGTCGAGATCGGTCTGAACCGCTTCGCCCGCCGGGGCTACGACCTGGACGAGGTGTCGATCGTCCCCTCCCGGCGAACCCGTGACCACGACGACGTCTCCACCGCCTGGCAGATCGACGCCTTCCGCTTCGAGATGCCGCTGATCACCAGCCCCAGCGACGCCGTGGTCAGCCCGGCCACCGCGATCGCGATCGGCCAGGTCGGTGGGCTCGGCGTGCTCAACGCCGAGGGTCTGTGGACCCGCTACGACGACCCGACCGACGTCTACCGCCGCCTGCGCGACGCCGCCGGCCCGGACAGCGGCCCGCCGACCGCGCTGCTGCAGGAGGTCTACGCCGAGCCGGTGAAGCCCGACCTGATCACCGCCCGGGTCAAGGAGCTGCGCGACTCGGGCGTGACGACGGCGATCCGGGTCTCCCCGCAGCACACGCTGCAGCTGGCCCCGACGATCCTCGCGGCGGGGGTCGACCTGCTCGTCATCCAGGGCACGATCGTCTCCGCCGAGCACGTGACGACGGCGGGGGAGGCGCTGAACCTCAAGGAGTTCATCGCCGACCTCGACGTCCCGGTGATCGTCGGCGGCGCGGCCGACTACCAGACCGCGCTGCACCTGATGCGCACCGGCGCTGCCGGCGTGATCGTCGGCGTCGGGGCCGACAGCTGGTCCACCGCCGACGCCGTCATGGGCGTCCGGGTGCCGCTGGCCAGCGCGATCGCCGACGCCGCCGCGGCCCGCCGTGACTACCTCGACGAGACCGGCGGCCGGTACGTGCACGTCATCGCCAACGGCCGGATCGAGACCAGCGGTGCGATCGCGCGTGCCCTGGCCTGCGGCGCCGACGCCGTCCAGCTGGGCGAGCCGCTGCGGGCCGCGAGCGAGGCCCCGGCCGGCGGTGTGTGGTGGGACTCGGTCGCCGCCCACCCGCGGCTGCCCCGCGGCGGCACCTCGGGTGCCGCCGAGCCGCGCGGCACGATGGAGCAGCTGCTGCTCGGGCCGGCGGCCACCGCCGACGGGCGCACCAACCTCTTCGGCGCGCTGCGGCGCACGATGGCCAAGACCGGCTACCGCGACCTCAAGGAGTTCCAGCGGGTCGACCTGGTCCTCGGTGGCGGCAGCGGCGAGAGCGCCGTCGGCCCCGGCCACCTGGTCGGCTGACGATGGACTTCCCGACCGTCCTGGTCGTCGACTTCGGCGCCCAGTACGCGCAGCTGATCGCCCGCCGGATCCGGGAGGCCGGGGTCTACTCCGAGCTCGTCGGCTCCGACGTCCCGGTCGAGGAGCTGCTGGCCCGCAAGCCGGCGGCGATCGTGCTGTCCGGTGGCCCCTCCAGCGTCTACGCCGAGGGGGCGCCGCAGATCGACCGCACGCTGTTCGAGGCCGGCGTGCCCGCCTTCGGCATCTGCTACGGCTTCCAGGCGATGGCCGCCAGCCTCGGAGGCACGGTCGCCCGCACCGGTGACCGCGAGTACGGGGGCACCCCGCTGACCGTCACCACCCCCGGACGGCTGTTCGGTGCGATGCCGAACGAGCAGTCGGTGTGGATGAGCCACGGCGACGCGGTGAGCGCGGCCCCGCCCGGGTTCACCGTGACCGCGACCTCGACCGGTGCCCCGGTCGCGGCGTTCGAGGACGTCGACCGGCGGCTGGCCGGCGTGCAGTTCCACCCCGAGGTGAAGCACACCGCGCACGGTCAGACGGTGCTCGAGCACTTCCTGTTCGACATCGCGGGCCTGGAGCCCAGCTGGACGATGGCCAACGTCGTCGACGAGCAGGTCGCCGCGGTCCGGGAGCAGATCGGCGACCGGCGGGCCATCTGCGGGCTGTCGGGCGGGGTCGACTCCGCGGTGGCGGCCGCGCTGGTCCAGCGGGCCATCGGCGACCGGCTCACCTGCGTCTACGTCGACCACGGCCTGATGCGCGAGGGCGAGACCGAGCAGATCGAGCGGGACTTCGTCGCGGTCACCGGCGCCGACCTGCGGGTCGTGGACGCCAGCGACCAGTTCCTCGCCGCACTGGCCGGGGTCAGCGACCCGGAGACCAAGCGGAAGATCATCGGCCGGGAGTTCATCCGGGTCTTCGAGCAGGCCGCGCTCGACGTGATCGCCGATGCCAAGGAGCACGGGGAGACCGTGGACTTCCTGGTGCAGGGCACGCTCTACCCCGACGTCGTCGAGTCCGGTGGCGGCACCGGGACGGCGAACATCAAGAGCCACCACAACGTCGGCGGGCTGCCCGAGGACCTCACCTTCACCCTGGTCGAGCCGCTGCGCACGCTGTTCAAGGACGAGGTGCGCGAGGTCGGCCGGCAGCTCGGCCTGCCCGACACCCTGGTGCAGCGGCAGCCCTTCCCCGGCCCGGGCCTGGGCATCCGGATCATCGGTGAGGTCACCCGCGACCGGCTGGACGTGCTCCGCCGGGCCGACGCGATCGCCCGCGAGGAGCTCACCGCGGCGAAGCTGGACACCGAGATCTGGCAGTGCCCGGTGGTGCTGCTCGCCGACGTCCGCTCGGTGGGGGTGCAGGGCGACGGGCGCACCTACGGGCACCCGGTGGTGCTGCGCCCGGTGTCCAGCGAGGACGCGATGACCGCCGACTGGACCCGGCTGCCCTACGACGTGCTGGCGAGGATCTCCACCCGGATCACCAACGAGGTCGCCGAGGTGAACCGGGTCGTGCTCGACGTGACGAGCAAGCCCCCGGGCACCATCGAGTGGGAGTGAGTCGAAGGACCCCACCGCCCCCCGCGGTGCGCACGCTCGCCGCGGGCCCCTGCGGCGGCGGGGCCTGACCCCACCGCCCGCACGCTCGCGGCGGGCCCTCGGAGGGGCGGTTGCCGAACGTCACCTCGGGTGGCGGCGGCCGGGGGGTCGTGATCTGGTTGCCGGCGGTCCGACCGTCGACACCTGGAGGTTCCGAGTGACCGCCGGAGCGTGGCCGCTCGTGCCGAGCCTCCTCGCCCTGGTCCTGATGGGCGTGGTCATCGTGGTCGTCGGGGTCCGGCTGACCCGGGCGGCGGACGAGCTCGCCGACCGCACCGGCCTCGGCGACGCGATCGGGGGTGCGCTGCTCCTGGGGGCGGTGACCTCCCTCCCGGGCAACGTCGCCGTCCTGACCGGGGCGCTGGAGGGGGACGCCGGATTCGCGCTGGCGAACCCGGTCGGCGGCATCGCACTGCAGACCGTCTGGCTGGCGGTCGCCGACCTGGTGTACCGCCGGGCCAACCTCGAGCACGCCGCCGCGTCGCTGGAGAACGTCATGCAGTCGGTGATCCTCATGGCGATGCTGTCGCTGCCGGTGATCGCCTACTCGACGCCCCAGCTGACCCTCGGCTGGATCCACCCGGTCACGCTGCTCATCCCGCTCCTCTACGCCTACGGGTTGCGGCTGCTGCGCCGGATGCACGACCACCCGATGTGGGTGCCCACCCACACCGCGGCGACGGAGGGCTCGCACGACGAGGAGGAGGGCTCCGGTCGCTCGACCCGGCGGCTGTGGGCCACGCTGGCCGGGCTGGGGCTGATCGTGGGGGTCGCCGGCTGGATCGTCGGGCAGGCCGGTCTCGGTGTCGCCGCCGGAACCGGTCTGGAGGGCGGCATCATCGGGTTCACGCTGACCACGGCCGTGAGCTCGCTGCCCGAGCTGGTCGTGCTGGTCACGGCGGTGCGGATGGGGCAGCTGACCCTCGGGGTCGGCAACATCGTCGGGGGCAACGTCTTCGACATGCTGATGGTCGCCGTCGCGGACCTGGGCTACGTCAACGGCTCCCTGTACCGGGACGCCGGCTCGACCAGCCTGGTGCTGCTGGGCGGCACCATGCTGCTGATCGCGGTGCTCACCGCCGGGCTGGTGATGCGGGACCGGAAGGGCATCGGGTTCGAGGGCCTGCTGCTCCCGCTCATCTACGTCGGCACGGTCGCCCTGGCCACGGTCAGCATCTGACGTGGGCCCGGGGAGCGACCGCTCCCCGGGCCCACGTGCAGCTCGACCGCGCTCATCCACGTCGGCGGGCCCGGCGCAGCTCGTTGACCAGGAGGGCCAGCCCGGCGCCGATCAGCAGCACCCAGCTGAAGCCGTGCTCGAACCAGCTCAGCGGCAGGGTCACGCCGGTCATGAACAGGACGGCGAGGCCGACGAAGAACACGCCGGCGACCAGGGCGGTCGTGTCCAGGTCACGCCGGCGGGCCGGCGGGTCGGTCGGGGAGGCGCCGCTGGGGAACACCTCGGTCTGCTGGCGGCCGTAGGGGTCGTGCTCAGCCACGGGACACCTCCACGCTCCCGGCACCGAGGGAGATCGTGAGCACGATCTCCGGGTCGCCGTCGTCGCTCCAGTCTTCGCCGTACCCCGGGAAGAACCCGGACTCCAGGGAGTCCCCGAACAGCGCCACGTCGCCGATGGCGTTGTCCACGCTCACCTGGACGTCGGCCGAGAAGGGCACCAGGACCCGGACGTCACCCAGGCCGGAGTCCACGCTCGTGCGGATGGCCCGGTCTCGGTCGGCCAGGTCGAGCTCGCTGAGGTCGAGGGTGAGGTCCCCTGCCCCGTGCTCGTACTCCGACTGCACGGCGGCGGCGGTCATCGGCCGGTAGGTGCGGTCGCCCATCTCGCCGTTGGGCAGCTGCACCGTCGAGGCGATCAGCAGGGCCGCGGAGAGCAGCAACCCGAGGGTGATCAGGCCGCCCTTGGCGCCACGCCCCACGCCCGTCAGGGCGCCGACCACCAGGCCGACGCCGATGACGAGCAGCGCGCTGCCGAGGAAACCGCGTGCCCCGAGGTCGAGGTCGGTGAACTGCGTGACCAGCACCCCGATGCCGAGGACGATCAGCAACGCCGCGACGGTCACCCCCGGAACCGGCGAGCGCGGGCCGGACGGCGGGCGCGGGGCCTGGGCACCCGGTTGCACGGCCGGCGCCGCAGGCATCAGCAGCCACAGCAGGACGTAGATCACGATCCCGCTGCCGCCGGCGAGGGTGAGCGCGATCGCGCCGACCCGCCAGAGCAAGGCGTCGACGCCGGTGTAGTCGGCGAGGCCGCCGGCGACGCCGCCGATCACCTTGTCGGTGCGGCTGCGGCGCAGCTGCGGGCGGGGCGCCGGGTCGGGCGGCGGCGGAGGCCAGGAGCCCGGCGGCTGCTCGGCCGTCGGGGGTGGCGCGGAGGGAGGGAGTGCTGAGGACATGGCCCCAGCCTGCTCACCCCGACGGCACAGCGGTATCGGGGAACCCCCTGGACCGACCCTGATCCCACCCGCCCCGGGCGACCCGGACCGTGCCGTGCCCGCACTCCGGGTGATCACCGGTGTGCGGGCACGGCAGGCGGTGACACCATCGATCCGTGACCACCAGCACCGCGCCGACCGCCCGGCCCCCCGTGGGCCGCGGCGCCCGGCCCCCGCTCGCGCGCCCGGCCTCCGGCCGGCTGCTCGCCGGGGTCGCCGCGGGCACGGCTGCGCACTTGCGCCTGGACCCGCTGGTGGTCCGCGTCGTCATCACCGGGCTGGCCTTCGCCGGGGTCGGGGTCGTCGCGTACGCGCTCCTCTGGCTGACGATGCCCGTCGTCGAGGAGTCCGACGACGGGGCCCCGGCCGCCGTGATCGGCGAGCGCCCCAGCCGGCGGCAGCTGATCCTGCTGGCGCTGCTCTCCTTCGCCGCCTTCGGGCTGGTCTCCCAGCTGCTCACCTTCGGCGGCTACGACGTCGTCGTGCCGCTGGCCCTGGCCGGGACCGGCCTGGCGGTCATCTGGCGGCAGACCGACACCGACACGTCGCGGTCCCGCCGCACCAGCCGCTGGGCGCTGGCCGCCGGCGTCGCCGTCGGCGTGGTCGGGGTGGTGCTGCTGCTGGCCACCACGGGGCAGCTGGCCAACGCCCGCAACGGCTTCACCGCCACCGTGGTGATCCTGGTCGGCCTGGTGCTGGCGACCGCCCCGTTGTGGCGCCGGCTGCTCGACCAGCGGGCGACCGAGCGTGCCGCCCGCATCCGCTCCGAGGAGCGCGCCGCGGTCGCCGCGCACCTGCACGACTCGGTGCTGCAGACCCTGGCGCTCATCCAGCGGCACGCGGAGGACCCGACCGTGGTCGGGCGGCTGGCCCGCAGCCAGGAGCGCGAGCTGCGCGCGTGGTTGTACGAGCCCACGGTGGCCACCGGCGGCACCTGGGCCGGGCTCGTCGCCCGGCTGGTCGCCGAGGTCGAGGCCGACCACGCCGTCGCGGTCGACCCGGTGGTCGTCGGCGACCTGCCGGTCGACGACGCGGTCGCCGCGTTGGGACAGGCCGCGAAGGAGGCGGTGGTGAACGCCGCCAAGCACTCGGGCGCTCCCCGGGTGTCGCTCTACTCCGAGGTGACGCCGGCGACGGTGACGGTCTTCGTGCGGGACCGGGGCACCGGCTTCGACCCGGCTGCGGTGCCCGGGGACCGCCGGGGCCTGCGCGACTCGGTGGTGGGCCGGCTCACCCGGCTCGACGGAACTGCGACGGTGCGTTCAGCACCAGGAGAGGGGACCGAGGTGGAGCTGTGTCTCCCGCGCGAGGCGGGGGTGTCCGCGTGAGCGCGCCGATCCGCGTCTTCCTGGTCGACGACCACGCGATGGTCCGGGCCGGGGTCCGCACCGAGCTCGGCGACGACGTCGAGGTCGTCGGTGAGGCCGCCGACGTGGCCACCGCGATCTCCGGCATCCGCGCCGCGGCGCCCGACGTCGTCCTGCTCGACGTGCACCTGCCCGGCGGCAACGGGCAGGCGGTGCTCGAGGCGCTGCGCGCGGAGCTGCCGCGGACCCGCTGGCTGGCGTTGTCGGTCTCCGACGCCGCCGAGGACGTCATCGCGGTCATCCGCGCCGGCGCCCGCGGCTACGTCACCAAGACCATCTCCGGCGCGGAGCTGCGCGACGCGGTGCGCCGGGTCGCCGAGGACGACGTGGTGTTCAGCCCCCGGCTGGCGGGTTTCGTGCTCGACGCCTTCGCCGCCGCTGGCGCCGTCGCGGCGCCCACCAGCGCGGACCCGGCCGTCGACCCCGGCCTGGACCTGCTCTCGGCCCGGGAACGGGAGGTGATGCAGCTGCTGGCCCGCGGCTACACCTACCGGGAGATCGGCCAGCGGCTGTTCATCTCGGTCAAGACCGTCGAGTCGCACGCCTCGAACGTGCTGCGCAAGCTGCAGCTGTCCAACCGCAACGAGCTCACCCGCTGGGCGGCGACCAACCGCCTGCTCTAGGCGGTGTGGACCACCTGGAAGGACTCGGCGAGCCGGCCCTCGGGTAGGCCGTGGGCGCGCGCGTTCTCCCGCATCCAGCCGGTCAGGAACTCCTCCAGCTGGCCCTCGGGCCAGTGGGAGACCTGGCTGGCGTGCGAGCGCAGCGCCGCGAGCTTGCGGTCCAGCACGTCGGTCACGTCGACGGCGTGGTCCGAGCGCGGGCCGCCACCCAGCCACACCTCCGACACCGTCCACTCCTCGAGGCCCTCGTCGGCCAGCAGCTCGGGGAAGGCGAACGGGTTGCGGGCGTCGGGGTAGACGGCGCGCAGCGTGGACTCACCGACGATCATGTGGTCGGGGTGGCTGGCCCCGATCCGCTCCCAGAACCGCTCGGGTGAGCTGGTGAGCACCCGCTGCGGACGCACCTGGCGGATCACCCGGGCGATGTCCCGGCGCAGGTCCAGGGAGAGCTCCAGCCGCCCGTCGGGGTACCCGAGGAACCGCACGTCGCTGACCCCGACCGCGGCCGCGGCAGCGGTCTGCTCCTCCCGGCGCAGCGGGCCCATCCGGTCCCGGGGGGTGTCGTCGAAGCCGCCCGCGTCGCCGTCGGTGACCATGCAGTAGGTCACCTCGGTGCCCGCCGCGGTCCAGGTGGCGATGGTCCCGGCGCTGCCGAAGTCGACGTCGTCGGGGTGGGCCAGCACGCACAGGGCGCGCTCGACGTGCTCGGCAGGGGCGGTCGGCAGCGGCATCACGCGCCGCAGCCTAAGGCCCCGTCCCGAGGCCTGCCCCGAGCCCGCGAGGGGGTGCTCCCTCAGAGCCGGCCGCGGCCCTGGCGGAGCAGCATCATCCCGAGCGCGGCGCCGTCGGGGCCGAGCGCGCTGCGGAACCGGGCGAGCACCTGGCGCTCACGCGAGAGGTTGAGCCGCATCCCGCCCGAGGCGGTGCGCAGGGAGCCGATCTCCTGGGAGATCGCCAGCCGACGCTGCACCAGCTCGATGATCTGGGCGTCGCAGGCGTCGATCTCGCTGCGCAGCGCGCCGATCCGGTCGTCGGCCGGAGCGGTCGGCTGGGCGGTGACGGGGGAGAGGGTGGTGCTCATCGGGACCTCCGGGGTGGGGAGGGCCGTCGGACCCCGCAAGACGAGAAACGCCCCGGGGCCATCGGGCCCGGGGCGTCGTGTGCGGTGGCTGCTCAGCCAGCGGTGACGGACACCGGAACCCGGTGGCCGTAGTAAAACTCGCGGTGGCGCAGCACGCGTCGATTGTGACACGGACGACGCCTGGGGCGCCACCCGCCCCGCGCGTCACACCCGGTGCACGGCGCCCGGGACCGTCACCCGTCCGGCTTACAGTGGCGGGGACATGAGCAGCCCGCAGATCTCCCTCCCCGGCACCGCCGCGCTCGCGCGCTCCACTCCCGGCCAGACCGGGCGGGAGCTCGACCGGATGCTCGCCGGCCTGAACGGCCCCCAGCGCGACGCCGTCGTCCACGAGGGCAGCCCGCTGCTCATCGTGGCCGGGGCCGGCTCGGGCAAGACGCGGGTGCTCACCCACCGGATCGCCTACCTGCTCGGCGCCCGGGGGGTGCAGCCGGGCGAGATCATGGCGATCACCTTCACCAACAAGGCCGCCGGGGAGATGAAGGAGCGCGTCGCGGCCCTCGTGGGGCCCCGCGCGCGGGCGATGTGGGTGTCGACCTTCCACTCGATGTGCGTGCGCATCCTGCGCGCCGAGGCCGCCAAGCTCGGCATGAAGAGCTCGTTCACCATCTACGACCAGGGCGACTCGGTGCGCCTGATGACGATGGTCGCCCGTGACCTCGACCTCGACGCCAAGCGCTACCCCGGGCGGAGCCTGGCCAACCAGGTGTCGAACCTGAAGAACGAGCTGGTCGACGAGGAGTCCTTCAGCCCCCAGACGGCGCCGGAGAAGGTGCTCAAGGAGGCGTACACGCTCTACCAGCGGCGGCTGCGCGAGGCGCACGCGATGGACTTCGACGACCTGATCATGACCACCGTCAACCTGCTGCAGGCGTTCCCGGACGTCGCCGAGCACTACCGCCGTCGGTTCCGGCACGTGCTGGTCGACGAGTACCAGGACACCAACCACGCCCAGTACATGCTGGTGCGGGAGCTGGCCGGTGGCCCCGGCGGGCCGGTGCCGCAGGCCGAGCTGTGCGTCGTCGGTGACGCCGACCAGTCGATCTACGCCTTCCGCGGCGCCACGATCCGCAACATCGACGAGTTCGAGCGCGACTACCCCGACGCCACGACGATCGTGCTGGAGCAGAACTACCGCTCCACGCAGCGGATCCTCCGGGCCGCCAACACCGTCATCGCGAAGAACACCTCCCGCCGGCCCAAGAACCTGTGGTCCGACGCCGGCGACGGCGAGCTGATCTCCGGCTACGTCGCCGAGAACGAGCACGACGAGGCGGCCTGGGTCGCCGAGCAGATCGACGCGCTCACCGACGAGGGCAAGGCCCGGCCGGCCGACATCGCGGTCTTCTACCGCACCAACAACGCCTCCCGGGTGTTCGAGGAGGTGTTCATCCGGGTCGGCATGCCCTACAAGGTGGTCGGCGGGGTGCGCTTCTACGAGCGCAAGGAGGTCCGCGACGCGCTGGCCTACCTGAAGCTCGTCGCCAACCCGGCCGACGTGGTCAGCCTGCGCCGGATCATCAACGTGCCCAAGCGGGGGATCGGCGACAAGGCCGAGTCCTGCATCGAGCAGTTCGCCGACCGTGAGCGGATCGCCTTCGGCACCGCGCTGCGCCGCTGCTCGGAGATCACCACGCTCGCCCCGCGCTCGCTCAAGGCGCTGCAGGAGTTCGTCGCCCTGCTGGAGGAGTTCGAGCAGCTGGTCGAGACCGGCTCGGGCCCGGCGGCGCTGCTGGAGAGCATCCTCGACCGCACCGGGTACCTGGCCGAGCTGTCCGCCAGCACCGACCCGCAGGACGAGGGGCGGGTCGACAACCTCAACGAGCTGATCTCGGTCGCCGCCGAGTTCGAGGCGGCCTCGCCCGGCGGCACGGTCACCGACTTCCTGGAGCAGGTGTCGCTGGTGGCCGACGCCGACCAGATCCCCGGGGGCCCCGGAGGGGAGGACGGAGCCGACGCCGGGGTGGTCACCCTGATGACCCTGCACACCGCGAAGGGCCTGGAGTTCCCGGTGGTCTTCCTCACCGGGCTGGAGGACGGCGTCTTCCCGCACCTGCGCGCCCTCGGCGACCCCAAGGAGCTGGAGGAGGAGCGCCGCCTGGCCTACGTGGGCATCACCCGGGCCCAGCAGCGGCTGTTCCTCTCCCGGGCCACGGTGCGCACCAACTGGGGTCAGCCGGCCTACAACCCGCCGTCCAGGTTCCTCGACGAGCTCCCCGCCGACACCGTGCAGTGGGCCAACCTGCAGCCGGCGCCGTCCACCCCGCTGTCGTCGGCCCAGCAGCGGGTCGCCGCGACCGGGCTGTCCACCGGCGGGCTGCGCGGCGGGGCGGGCAAGCGCGCCGTCATCAACGTCGACGTCGGCGACCGGGTCAGTCACGACGCCTTCGGGCTGGGCACCGTGGTCGAGGTCAATGGCGCCGGGGACAAGGCCCAGGCGACGGTCGACTTCGGCTCCGGCGGCACCAAGCGCCTCGTGCTGCGCTACGCCCCGCTGGTCAAGCTGTAGGCGACGACGTGCCGGGCGGTGAGCGGGAGGCCGATCTCGCCGCCTGGTACGACCGCGACGCGGCCGGGCGGAGCACCCGGCCGCTCGACCCCGAGCGGGTGCGTCGCCGGCAGGAGTTCACCGCGCTGCTGCGGGCCGACGTGGAAGGACCGCTCGCCTCCGACGCGTTCGACCCGCCGCGCTTCTTCAGCTTCCGGTCGCCCGGGCGGCTGGTCGACCTGCTGAGCCGGCACGGCGAGGTGGCGCGGTCGGAGGTGTGGGCCGCCGGTGGCGAGCGGGACGATCGCTACCAGTGGGTCCTGCTGCGCCTGCCGGGCACCTGAGCCCAGCGGTCAGCGGACGGAGAGCCCGCGCTCGGCCAGCCACTCCTCGGGGTCGGTGGGCTTGCCGTTCATCCCGCCGACGTGGATCTCGTAGTGCAGGTGGGGGCCGGTCGACTGCCCCTGGTTGCCGACCTTGGCGATCTGCTCGCCGGCGGAGACGACGTCGCCGGCCTCGACGCTGTAGTAGCGCATGTGCCCGTAGATGTGCACGTTGCCGTCGGCGTCCTGGATGTAGACCGCGTTGCCGTAGCCCGACGCCGGGCCGGCGCGCAGCACCACGCCGTCGGCGGCCGAGTAGATCGGGGTGCCCAGCGGTGCGGCCAGGTCCAGGCCCCAGTGCATGGTGCCCCAGCGCATGCAGAAGCAGGTGGTCAGCCGGCCGGTGGTCGGGACGACGAAGTCGGGCTCGCGTGCCGCACGGGACGCCGCGATCTCGCCCAGCCGCGCGGCAGCCTCGGCCTGGCTGATCTCCCCCCGCGCGGCCGCGACGTCCACCCCGCCGGCGAAGCTGACGTCCTCGACGCCCAGGCCGTAGTCCTGCCCGGAGGCCACCGGCGCGGTGTCGGTGGTGCCGCCCAGCAGCGCCGCCCCGAGGGCGCCGGCGACGGCGACGGCGAGCAGCACCGGTCCGCGACGGCCCGGGGGGCGGCGGGCGGCGGTCGGGCGGGGGAGCCGGGGGCGGCGGAGGCGGGGGAGGTGGGGGACGCGGAGGTGGGGGACGCCGACCCGGCGGCGCGGCGCGCGGGTCCGGTCCTCGCCGGCGTCGTCCCGCGGGCCCTCGTCGTCCTCCGGCGTGCTGTCCGGGTCGGCGTCGAGCTCGGCCCAGCTCCCGTCCCAGTCCGACTCGTCCCAGTCCGGGCCGGGTGCCCAGTCGCCGTCCCAGGCGTCGTCGGTGCCCAGGTCGGCGTCGGACGCCGATGTGGTCCGGCCCACGAGCTCGCGCAGTCGGGTCAACGGGCACCTTCCGGGGGCGGCACCCCGGGGGGAGCCGGGGTGCCTGGCGGGCGCCGGTCACCGGGGAGGGCGACCGGGCTGCGCACAGGCTGTGCGTCGACGTCTCCGGGCGAATGCCATCGATGTCATTGCGGACGCTAACCACGGTCGGGGGGCCGGACAACGACCTGACGACACGTGTCGCAGCAGTGTGCGCTGCGTGACGACACACGCCACACGGGGCGCAGGAATGCCGCCTCAGGCGGCGACGGGAGGGTCGGCGGGGGCGGCGCTCCGCTGCCCGGCCAGCGTCGCGGCGACCTCGTCGACGACGGCTCGGTGGATCGGCAGGGACATGTGCCCCACGCCGCGGACCAGCACGTTGCGGACCCGCAGGTCGGGGTGCTCGCACCGGCCGGCGGTCGAGGGGACGACGACCTGGTCCAGATCGCTGTAGACGGCGGTGACGGGGGTGCGGCAGCCCGGCGCGGGCATCGCCAGCTCCCGAAGCAGGGGGGACCCGGGCCGGAGCTGGCGGATCAGCGGGGTCGGCAGCACGTGCGCCCACCGCGAGCCGCCGTGCGGGGTGCCCAGGGTGACCAGCGACTCCACCCGGGCGTCGCCGCCGAGCCGCTGCACCATGTACCGGGCGATCAGCCCGCCCAGGCTGTGCCCGACCACGTGCACCCGTTCGTGCCCGGTCTCGCTGCACACCCGCTCGACGTGCCGGCCGAGGGCCTCCGCCGCGCCGGCCACGTCCCGCACCAGCGGGCCGTAGTTCCAGGAGCAGACCTGGGCG
The DNA here is from genome assembly GCF_054050755.1 of Modestobacter sp. SYSU DS0511. Lineage (NCBI taxonomy): Bacteria > Bacillati > Actinomycetota > Actinomycetes > Geodermatophilales > Geodermatophilaceae > Modestobacter > Modestobacter sp. SYSU DS0511. The sequence goes on along the minus strand of NZ_JBJGZY010000003.1, from coordinate 112,813 downwards.
AAGCCGCGCCGCCGCAGGCTGCGCCGCATGATCGCGAAGACCGACCGGTTGTCGACCAGGCCGTGCACCAGGACGACCGGGATCCGGGCGGCCAGCGGGTCATCGGCGAACAGGGCGCGCACCCCGGGGGGCTGGGTGCCCGGGCGGTACCGGCCGTCGGCGCGCACCGGTTCGGTGCGGGCGCCGAGGGGGTAGAGCAGTGCGTGGGCGCCGACCCAGGCCAGCTCGGTGAGGCCGCCGGTCAGCGCGATCGGGCTGACCAGTGACCGCAGGCCGGAGCGGGCCGAAGCCGTCCGGTCCGGTACGTCGGTGGCGGCTCCGGTCGCACGGGCGTGCCACGCTGGGGGAGAGGGTGGGTCGGTGGTGTGCACCTGGTCTCCCTCCGCCCGTCCGGCCCGGCGCCGGGGGCGCCGCGTGCACTCGTGGTGTGCTCGGTTCGGGGACCGTAATGCCCCCGTGTGCCGGACGTCACACAACTGCCATGCGACACGACCGACCCAGTGACCTCCGAGGGGGAACCGTGCCCGCCCGCGACCGCGCGCCTGCCCGTTCCACGACCGGCCGGCCGAGCGCCCGCCGGGCGTCCAGCAGTGCTGCCCGGCCGGCCCGCCGGCCGGCGGCCCGCCCTGCCGGTGACCCGCTGGTCGTCGGGACGGTCCCGCCGCTCGCCCGGGTCGCCGGGGTGCTCCTCGCCCTCGCCGGCCTGGTCGGCGCCGTCGGCGTCTTCCCGACCTACCTGACGGTCGGCGGGACCACGATCGACCTCGTCACCGGCCCGCTCGATGCCCTGGTGGCGCTGATCGGCCCGCTGGCGGCCCTGCTGGTCGGGGTGGTGCTGGCCCTGGGGCGGGTGCCGCGGCTGGGGTTGGCCTACGCGGCGGTGAGCGGTGCGCTGGCGGTCGGCCGGCTGCTGATCGAGCTGCACCAGGGGCACGGCTCCACCGCCCGCCCGGCGGTCGAGGTGCTGGCCGGTGAGCGCGTGCTCACCAGCTCGGTGGAGACCGGTGCAGGATGGGTGCTCGGCCTGGTCGCCCTCGGCCTGACCGTGCTGGCCGGCGGGGTCGCCCTCGTGGCGTGGGGGCGCACCGTGATGGAGGACGCCGGGACGCTGGACCCGGTGCGGCCGGTGCTGGCCGGGTCGGCGGTGGTGCTCGGCGTCGTCGGGGTGCTCTGCCTGGCGCTGCCCGCCGCCGACGTCCCCGACCGGGTGGTGGCCGATCCGGTGACCGGGCTGGAGACGGTGGTGACCGTCGAGGGGCCGCAGGCGCTGCTGGAGCGGCCCGGGCTCGCGCTGCTCGGTGGGCTGCTGCTCGCCGGCGCCCTCCTGCTGTGCTCGGTGACCGCGCCGTCGCTGCGCCCCCGGCTGGGCGCGGTCGGCGGCCTGCTGGCCCTGTCGGTGTTCGTGCTGGCCACCGCGCTGGCCGGGATGCGGGACGCCGCCCGGAGCCCGGAGGTCGAGTGGACGGTGCCCGGGATGGGCCTGCTGCTGGTCGGCCTGGGCTTCGCCGGGCTGACCGCCGTGGCCTGGCGCTGGCGGACCGGCGCGACGGCCACGCAGGAGTGACGCAGGACACGCCAGGGGGCCTAGAGTCCACGGCGTGACCAGCGAGCGCATCCGGGTGGTGATCGCCAAGCCCGGCCTGGACGGGCACGACCGCGGCGCCAAGGTGGTCGCGCGCGCCCTGCGCGACGCCGGCATGGAGGTCGTCTACACCGGCCTGCACCAGACCCCGGAGCAGATCGTGGAGACCGTCGTGCAGGAGGACGCCGACGCCGTCGGCCTCTCCGTGCTCTCCGGTGCGCACCTCACGCTCTTCGCCCGGCTCGCCGAGCTCCTGCGCGAGCGCGGCGTCGACGACGTGGTCGTCTTCGGTGGCGGGATCATCCCCGAGGCCGACCTGCCCGAGCTGGCCCGCCTGGGCGTGGCACGCGTGTTCACCCCCGGTGCCAGCACCGAGGAGATCGTCGGCTGGGTGCGCGCGCACGTCGGCGCCCCCGCCGGGGCGTGACACGCCCACCCCGATCGGGGTGACGCGCCGCACTCGCGGCCGGGCGCGTGAGCGGCGGCCGCAGCGGCGGTCTACGGTGCCTGATCGTGGATCTCTTCGAGTACCAGGCCCGTGACCTGTTGGCCGCGCACGGCGTCCCCGTGCTCCCCGGCGGCGTAGCCGAGACACCCGAGCAGGCCGAGGCGATCGCCCGCGAGATCGCGGCGCCCGTCGTGGTCAAGGCCCAGGTGAAGGTGGGCGGCCGGGGCAAGGCGGGTGGCGTGAAGCTCGCCGACGACCCCGAGACCGCCAGGGCGCGCGCCCAGGACATCCTCGGGCTGGACATCAAGGGTCACATCACCCACCGCGTGATGGTCGCCCAGGCCAGCGACATCGCCGAGGAGTACTACTTCTCCTACCTGCTCGACCGGTCCAACCGCACCTTCCTGGCGATGGCCTCGAAGGAGGGCGGCATGGAGATCGAGCAGCTCGCCGTCGAGCGCCCCGAGGCGCTGGCCCGGGTCCCCGTCGACGCCTCCGTCGGTGTCGACACCCAGAAGGCCGCCGAGATCATCGACGCCGCCGGGTTCCCCGCCGAGGTGCGCGACCAGGTCATCGCCATCGCGGTGCAGCTGTGGGACGTCTTCAGCAAGGAGGACGCCACCCTGGTCGAGATCAACCCGCTGGCCAAGGCGCCCGACGGCACCGTCCTCGCGCTGGACGCGAAGGTGACCCTCGACGAGAACGCCGGCTTCCGGCACCCCGGGCACGAGGCCCTCGAGGACGCCGCCTCCGCCGACCCGCTGGAGGCCGCGGCCAAGGCCAAGGACCTCAACTACGTCAAGCTCGAGGGCGAGGTCGGCATCATCGGCAACGGCGCCGGCCTGGTCATGAGCACGCTGGACGTCGTGGCCTACGCCGGCGAGGACTTCGGCGGCGTCCGCCCGGCGAACTTCCTGGACATCGGTGGCGGTGCCTCGGCCGAGGTCATGGCCAACGGGCTGGGCATCATCCTCTCCGACTCGGCCGTGAAGAGCGTCTTCGTCAACGTCTTCGGCGGGATCACCGCCTGCGACGCCGTCGCCAACGGCATCGTCGCGGCGCTGGGCCAGCTCGGCGACGAGGCCAGCAAGCCGCTGGTCGTCCGGCTCGACGGCAACAACGTGGAGGAGGGCCGGCGGATCCTCGCCGACGCCAACCACCCGCTGGTGACCGTGGTGGACACGATGGACGGCGCCGCCCGCCGGGCCGCCGAGCTCGCCGCCCTCTAATCGCCCCCGGCCTGAACAGGACTCACCAGAGATGTCGATCTTCCTCACCGAGAACAGCAAGGTCATCGTCCAGGGCATGACCGGCTCCGAGGGGCGCAAGCACACGCAGCGCATGCTCGCCTCCGGCACCGCCATCGTCGGTGGCGTCAACCCGAAGAAGGCCGGCGAGACCGTCGACTTCGACGGCGCCAGCGTCCCCGTCTTCGGCAGCGTCGCCGACGCCATGAAGGAGACCGGCGCCGACGTCAGCGTCATCTTCGTGCCGCCGGCCGGCGCGAAGAACGCCGTCATCGAGGCCGTCGACGCCCAGATCGGGCTCGCCGTCGTGATCACCGAGGGCATCCCGGTGCACGACTCGACCTACTTCTGGGCCCACGCCCAGGGTGGCACCACCCGGATCATCGGCCCGAACTGCCCGGGCCTGATCAGCCCCGGGCGGTCGAACGCCGGGATCATCCCCGCGAACATCACCAAGGCCGGCAAGATCGGCCTGGTCAGCAAGAGCGGCACGCTGACCTACCAGATGATGTACGAGCTCCGGGACATCGGCTTCTCCACCGCCGTCGGCATCGGCGGTGACCCGGTCATCGGCACCACGCACATCGACTGCCTCCAGGCGTTCCAGGACGACCCGGAGACCGAGGCGATCGTGATGATCGGCGAGATCGGTGGCGACGCCGAGGAGCGGGCCGCGGAGTTCATCAAGGCCAACGTGACCAAGCCGGTCGTCGGCTACGTCGCCGGCTTCACCGCGCCGGAGGGCAAGACGATGGGCCACGCCGGCGCGATCGTCTCCGGTTCGGCCGGCACCGCCCAGGCCAAGCAGGAGGCCCTCGAGGCCGCCGGCGTCCGGGTGGGCAAGACCCCGTCGGAGACCGCGCGGCTGATGCGCGAGATCGTCGGAGGCTGATGAAGGACCCCGTCCTCCCCACCCTTGGCGAGCTCAGGGCGGGACCCGGGACGGGGGCCTGAGGGGCTGACTGCCCGGCACCTCCCGCGGAGGTGCCGGGCAGCGGCGTTCCCGGTGGGGGACGATGCGGGGGACCTGCCGCGCACCAGGAGGAGAGCCGCAGCGATGACGTCCAGTGGTCCCGAGCAGCAGCCGGGCGGGCCGGGACCGGAGCCGGTGGCCCCCGGGCCGGCACCCCGCCGCCGGCCCGGGCTGCGGGTGCTGGGCTGGGCCGACCTCGCCGTCCCGGCCGGGGCGCTGCTCTACCTGGTGTTCCTCAGCGTGCCGTGGTTCACCGTCCCGGCGTACGACCTCGGCTTCGGCTACAGCGCGCCCGGCGCGTCGGTCAACGGGTTCCGGTCGCCCTGGCTGACCCTCGCGCTCGTGCTGCTGGGAGCGGCCGCGGTGTGGACCGTGCTGCCGGCCTTCCGCGAGGTCCGGGTGCCGTTCCCACGGGCCGTCGTCCCGGCCGGCCTCGCGTCCCTGGCCTTCCTGCTGACGCTGACCGAGTGGCTGACCACCTTCGACGCCGGCTTCACGCTGATGGGGCTGCTCGCCTTCCTCACCGCGACGGCGCTGCTGGTGGTCACCATGTCCCGGCTGCTCGCCGAGCTGCGGGCCTCAGGTGCCGCTCCCGCCGGGTGGATCGGTGCACCGCCACCGCCCCCGGCCCACCCGGGCTGGGGCTCGCCGCCGTACGGGCCGACGGGGTACGGGCCACCGGGGTACGGGGCGCCGCCGACCTACGGCTCCACCCCGCCCCCTGCCGGGTGGAGCCCAGGGGCGTTCCCGGGGTACGGGCAGGCTCCCGACCCCGCACCGGCCCCGGGATGGGGGCAGCCTCCGCAGTCCGGCTGGTACCAGGGCCCGCCTGCCTGGACGCCGGCTCCGGCCTGGCCGACGGCGCCGCAGCCCGGGTCGACGGCGCAGCCCGGGTCGACGCCGCAGCCCGGGTCGACGGAGCAGCCCGGGTCGACGGCGCAGCCCGGGCCGGCGGACGGGGAGCCCGCGCCGGAGCCCGGTCGTCGCCCCGGGGAGCCCGGCGGGAGCACCGCCGCCGGGGCCGGCTGATCCGTCCGGCGGGGCGGCCGTGTGAGATGGCCGGACCCGGCGCGTGCGCCGCCGATCCGGCGACGTGGCTTGCGAGAGTGGGGAGGTGACGTCCCTGCTGTCCCGCCTGCCCCTCGGGTCACGCGGCACCGGTGGACGGCGCGGCCCCGCCACCGGCTGGCTCGCGGTGGCCACCGCCCTCGCGGTGCCGGTGACCGGGCTGCTCGGGCTGTGGCTGGCGCTGCTCGTCGTGCAGGCCCTCGACCCTGACGGCGGGCTGCCGGCGGGGTCGTCCGCGCGGGTGGCCGGGCAGCTGTGGCTGCTGGCGCACGGCGCGGCGGTCGAGCTGCCCTCCGGGCCCCTCCGGATCGCCCCGTTGCTGGTCACCGCGGGCATCGCCTGGGGGCTGGCCCGGGCGGCGGGTTCGGTCGCCGCGGTCCGCGAGCTGGAGTCACCCCGGTCGGCCAGCGGGGTGGTCGCCGTCGTGGTCGCGGTGCACACGGCCACGACCGGGCTGGTCACCGCGCTGGTCAGCACGCCCGACGCCACGGTCGGCCCGGTGGGTCCGCTCGTGGGGGGCGCCGTGCTCGCGCTGCTCGCCGGTGGCACGGGCGTGCTGCGCGACTCCCCGCTCGGCGGGGAGCTGCTGGACCGGTTCCCCGGACCGGGCCGGGCCGTGCTGCGGGCCGTGGCGGCCGGCACGCTGGCGCTGGCCGCCGGGTGCGCCGCCGTCCTCGCCGTAGCGCTGGGGTCCGACGTCGACGGTGCCGCCGCGATGGTCACCGGCCTCGGGAGCGCCAGCGCCGGGGCCGCCGGGCTGGTCGGGCTGAGCCTCCTGCTGCTGCCCAACGCCCTCGCCGCGGTCGCCGGGCTGGCCGCCGGGCCGGGGTTCGTCGTCGGGACGGGCACCGTCGTCTCGGTCGGCGGTGTCACGCTCGGGCCGGTGCCCGCGTTGCCGCTGCTGGCTGCCCTCCCCGACACCCAGGCCGTGCCGCTGGTCGCGTTCCTGTCCCAGGCGCTGCCCGCGCTCGCCGGGGCGGTCGCCGGCACCGCGCTGGGGCGCCGGCTCGAGGACGGCGACGGCGGGGCGGTCACCGCTGCCTTGTGGGGCATCGTCGCGGGGGTCGGCGTCGGCGTCGTCACGGGGCTGTGGGTGCTCGTCGCCGGGGGCGCGCTCGGCGACGGAGCCCTGGCCGTGGTCGGCGCGCCGGCGCTGGCCACCGGGCTGGCGGTCGCCGCGCAGGCCGGGATCGCCGCCGTCCCCAGCGCCGCCGTCGCCCGCTGGCGCGCCCGGTCCTGACCTGCCCGTGCCCGACCCGTCGACACCGGGCTCCGGACCCGGCCACTAGGGTCTGCGGACGTGCCCGCCGACGCATCCGCCGTCCCGGGGACGCCGGGTGCCCGGGCGCGCGTGGTCGTCCTGCTCTCCGGGGCCGGCTCGCTGTGCGCCGCTCTGCTCGCCGCCACCGAGGAGCCCGGATACCCCGCCGAGGTCGTCGCCGTCGGCGCGGACCGCCCGGACGCCGCAGGCCTGGCCCTCGCTGCCGACCGCGGGATCGGCACCTTCGTCGTCGCCCTGCGCGACCACCCCGACCGGGCGTCCTGGGACCGAGCGCTGGCCGCCGCGCTGGTCGAGCACCGTCCCGACTGGGTGGTCTCGGCCGGGTTCATGAAACTGCTGGGCCCCGCCGTGCTGGCCGCCTTCGGCGGCCGGGTGGTCAACACCCACCCGGCGCTGCTGCCGGCGTTCCCCGGCGCGCACGCCGTCCGCGACGCCCTGGCCGCCGGGGTCACCACGACCGGCGCGACCGTGCACCTGGTCGACGCCGGCCTGGACACCGGCCCGGTGCTGACCCAGCGCCCCGTTCCCGTGCACGCCGACGACGACGAGGCGAGCCTGCACGAACGGATCAAGACCGTCGAGCGCGAGCTCCTGGTGCGCACCGTGGCCGCGCTGGCCACCGGCGCGCCGATCCCCTCCCCACCGACTCCCGCCATCCCGACCGAGGAGAGCACCCGATGACCGAGCGCACCCCCGTCCGCCGCGCGCTGCTGGGCGTCTACGACAAGAGCGGCGTCGACGAGCTCGCCCGCGGCCTGGTCGACGCCGGTGTCGAACTGGTCAGCACCGGCGCCACCGCGGCGCGGATCGCCGCCGCCGGGCTGCCGGTCACCCCCGTCGAGCAGGTCACCGGCTTCCCCGAGTGCCTCGACGGCCGGGTCAAGACGCTGCACCCGGCGGTGCACGCGGGCATCCTGGCCGACCGCCGCAAGCCCGCGCACCTGGCCCAGCTGGACGAGCTGGGCATCGCCGCCTTCGACCTCGTCGTGGTCAACCTCTACCCGTTCAGCGACACCGTCGCCTCCGGCGCCTCCCCCGACGAGTGCATCGAGCAGATCGACATCGGCGGCCCGGCGATGGTGCGGGCCGCGGCGAAGAACCACCCGTCGGTGGCCGTCGTCGTCGACCCGGGCCGCTACGCGGAGGTCGTGGAGGCGGTCGGCGCCGGCGGCTTCACCCTGGCCCAGCGCCAGCAGCTGGCCGCCGAGGCGTTCCGGCACACCGCTGCCTACGACGTCGCGGTCGCCTCCTGGATGGGCAACGTGCTCTCCCCGGACGACGAGAGCGGCTTCCCCGAGTGGGTCGGGGGCAGCTGGGAGCGCACCGACGTCCTCCGCTACGGGGAGAACCCGCACCAGGGGGCCGCGCTGTACCGCAGCGGGCAGCCCGGGCTCGCCGACGCCGAGCAGCTGCACGGCAAGCAGATGTCCTACAACAACTACGTCGACACCGACGCCGCCTGGCGGGCCGCGCACGACCACGGCGAGCCGTGCGTGGCGATCATCAAGCACGCCAACCCGTGCGGGATCGCGGTCGGGGCGGACATCGCGGCCGCGCACCGCAAGGCGCACGCCTGCGACCCGGTCTCGGCCTTCGGTGGGGTGATCGCCGCCAACCGCGAGGTCGACCTGACCCTCGCCGAGCAGATCTCCGAGGTGTTCACCGAGGTCGTCGTCGCCCCGTCGTTCACCGAGGACGCCCTGGGCCTGCTCACCCAGAAGAAGAACATCCGGCTGCTGCAGATGCCCGAGGCCCCGCGGCTGACCGTCGAGCTGCGCCCGGTGAGCGGCGGACTGCTGCTGCAGACCGCCGACCGGATCGACGCCGTCGGCGACGACCCCACCAGCTGGACCCTGGCCACCGGTCAGCCGCTGGACGCCGCCGGCCTCGACGACCTGGTCTTCGCCTGGCGAGCCGTGCGCGCGGTGAAGAGCAACGCCATCCTGCTGGCCACCGACCGGGCCACCGTGGGCGTCGGCATGGGCCAGGTCAACCGGGTCGACTCCGCCCGGCTGGCCGTGGCGCGGGCGGGGGAGCGGGCCGCCGGGTCGGTGGCCGCCTCCGACGCGTTCTTCCCCTTCGCCGACGGGCTGCAGGTGCTGCTGGACGCCGGGGTGCGCGCGGTGGTGCAGCCAGGCGGGTCCGTGCGGGACGACGAGGTGGTCGCCGCCGCGGCGGCGGCCGGGGCGACGCTGTACCTCACCGGCACCCGCCACTTCGCGCACTGAGCAAGGTGGAAGGCCGTTCGCGTGGACCCGTCACCCCCTGAGCCGGACACCGTCTGGGAGGGCGAGGACCTCGCCCGGGTCGAGTGGGACTGGGCCCGGCTGGAGCGGGTCACCTTCGTCGACTGCCGCTTCGACGACGCCTCGTTCGCCGAGCTGGTCACGGTGCGCTGCGTGTTCGAGCAGTGCGTGCTCACCGGCGTGGCGATGTCCGGCGCCCGGCACGAGGGGACGGCGTTCCTCTCCTGCCGGTTCGACCGGGCGCGCCTGTCCGGCAGCACCTGGTCCGGCTGCAAGCTCACCGGCTCGCAGTTCCCGGGCGCGACGCTGCGCCCGATGACCAGCGCGGACTCCGACTGGAGCTACACGTCGCTGCGCGGGGTCGACCTGTCCGGGGTCGACCTGTCGGGCCAGAAACTGGTCGAGTCCGACCTGACCGACACCGACCTGCGCGAGTCCGACCTCACCCGCGCCGACCTGCGGCACGCCCGTCTGCAGACCACCCGGCTGCGTGGTGCGGACCTGCGCGGCGCGGACACCGACGGGGTCGACTGGCACGGCTTCGACGTCACCGGGGTGCGGCTCGACGTCGTCCAGGCGGTGACCTTCGCCCGCGCCCACGGCGCGCTGGTCGCCGACTGACCTGCCGCGCGGACAGCGCTGCCGTGCGTGGTGGGCTCCCGTCCCACGGCCCCTGCCGGGCTCGCTCGTCGGTCCGCCTCGCGCGACGGGCCGCCCCCGGGGCCGGCGGTGTGCGGGGGCCCAGGGAACGGGCGTGCGGCAGACTGGCGGCGTGGCGGCGACGACTCTGGACGGCAAGGCGACGGCGGCGGCGATCCGGGCGGAGCTCACCGGGCGGGTGGCCGCGCTCGCGGCCGCCGGACGGCGCCCCGGACTGGGCACCCTGCTGGTCGGCGACGACCCGGGCAGCCGGTGGTACGTCTCGGCGAAGCACTCCGACTGCGCCGAGGTGGGCATCGCCAGCATCCAGCGCGAGCTGCCTGCCACCGCCACGCTGACCGACGTGCTGGCCGTCGTCGACGAGCTCAACGCCGACCCGGCGTGCACCGGCTACATCGTCCAGCTCCCGCTGCCGCGGGGGATCGACGAGAGCGAGGTGCTGGAGCGGATGGACCCGGCCAAGGACGCCGACGGCCTGCACCCGACCAACCTGGGCCGGCTGGTGCTCGGGGTGCCGGGCCCGCTGCCCTGCACCCCGGTGGGCATCGTCGAGCTGCTGCGCCGGTACGACGTCCCGCTCGCCGGGGCCGAGGTCGTCGTCGTCGGCCGCGGGATCACCGTCGGCCGACCACTCGGCCTGCTGCTCACCCGGCGCACCGAGAACGCCACGGTGACCCTCTGCCACACCGGCACGCGGGACCTGGCCGCGCACACCCGCGACGCCGACGTCGTGGTCGCCGCCGCCGGTGTGCCCGGGCTGATCACCGGGGAGATGGTCAAGCCCGGGGCCGCCGTGCTCGACGTCGGCGTGAGCCGGGTCGACGGGAAGATCGCCGGTGACGTCGCCGCGGACGTCCGCGAGGTCGCCGGCTTCGTCGCCCCCAACCCCGGCGGGGTGGGCCCGATGACCCGGGCGATGCTGCTGGCCAACGTCGTCCTCGCCGCCGAGCAGGCGGCCGGCGCCGAGGTCCTCACGGCGTGACCCGGCCGGCCCGTGAGCCGCTGTACCGACGGCGGCCGCTGCTGGCCGGCTTCCTCCGGCAGTGGCCGCTGCTGCTGGTCATCGTGGTGGTCGGTGCGGGCCTGGGGCTGGTGGCGCTCGAGCAGTGGCGCCGCGGCCTGGTGCTCATGGGGCTGGCGCTGGTCGGTGCCGGGCTGATGCGGCTGTTCCTGCCGGCCCGCCGGATCGGGTTCCTGGCGGTGCGCAGCCGCCCGGTCGACGTCGGATTGAGCCTCGTGGTGGGCCTGGCGATCGCCGGCATCGCGCTGGCCATCCCGGCCGGCTGACCCGTGCGGAGCGCCCCGCATGGCCCCAGGGGTCGGTCCGGGGCTAGGTTGGCGGGCATGGCGGAGCGGGACCGGCAGGGCAAGGTGACCGTCGTCGGCGCCGGTTTCTACGGCTCGACCACCGCGCTGCGGTTGGCGGAGTACGACCTGTTCGAGACCGTGGTGCTCACCGACATCGTCGAGGGCAAGCCCGAGGGGCTCGCGCTGGACATCAACCAGTCACGGCCGATCGAGGGCTTCGAGACCCGGGTCGTGGGGGTCGGCGGCGGCTCCTACGAGGGCACCGAGGGCTCCGACATCGTCGTCATCACCGCCGGCCTGCCGCGCAAGCCGGGGATGAGCCGGATGGACCTCATCGAGACCAACGCCGGCATCGTCCGCTCGGTCGCGGAGAACGTCGCCCGCACCTCGCCCGACGCCGTCGTCATCGTCGTCTCCAACCCGCTCGACGAGATGACCGCGCTGGCCCAGCTGGCCACCGGTTTCCCGAAGGCTCGGGTCATGGGGCAGGCCGGGATGCTCGACACGGCCCGGTTCACGGACAACGTGGCCCAGGAGTGCGGTGTGCCGGTCGGCTCGGTGCGCACCCTGACGCTCGGGTCGCACGGCGACACGATGGTCCCCGTCCCCTCGCGCTGCACCGTCGACGGCCGCCCGCTCACCGAGGTGCTGCCCGCCGACCGGATCGCGCACCTGGTCGACCGCACCCGCAACGGCGGGGCCGAGGTCGTCGCGCTGCTGAAGACCGGTTCGGCGTACTACGCCCCGTCCGCGGCGGCCGCCCGGATGGCGCGCGCGGTGCGGGAGGACGCCGGGGCGGTCATGCCGGTGTGCGCCTGGGTCGACGGCGAGTACGGCATCTCCGGGGTCTACCTGGGGGTCGAGGCCGAGATCGGCCGGACAGGAGTGCGGCGGGTCGTGCAGAGCGACCTGACCGACAGTGAACTGGCGGGCCTGCGCGAGGCCGCCGAGGCCGTGCGCGCCAAGCAGGCCGATGTAGCCGACCTCTGACCACGACGGTCAGAGCTGCAGAGAGGGAAACCGAACACGTGACCAAGATCAAGGTCGAGGGCAAGGTCGTCGAGCTCGACGGCGACGAGATGACCCGGATCATCTGGCAGTTCATCAAGGACCAGCTGATCCTCCCGTACCTGGACGTCGACCTCGAGTACTACGACCTCGGCATGGAGTCGCGCGACGCGACCGACGACCAGATCACCGTCGACGCCGCCAACGCCATCAAGAAGCACGGCGTCGGCGTCAAGTGCGCGACCATCACCCCCGACGAGGCCCGGGTCGAGGAGTTCGGTCTCAAGCGGATGTACCGCTCGCCCAACGGCACGATCCGCAACATCCTCGGTGGCGTCATCTTCCGCGAGCCGATCATCATGGCCAACGTGCCGCGGCTGGTGCCCGGCTGGACCAAGCCGATCATCGTCGGCCGCCACGCCTTCGGTGACCAGTACCGCGCCACCGACTTCCGCTTCCCGGGCGCGGGCACCCTCACGGTGACCTTCACCCCGTCCGACGGCTCCGCGCCGATCGAGCACGAGGTCTTCCAGGCCCCGGGCTCCGGTGTCGCGATGGCCATGTACAACCTGGACGAGTCGATCCGTGACTTCGCGCGCGCCTCGCTCAACTACGGCCTGGCCCGCAACTACCCGGTCTACCTCTCCACCAAGAACACGATCCTCAAGGCCTACGACGGCCGCTTCAAGGACCTGTTCCAGGAGGTCTTCGAGACCGAGTTCAAGGACCAGTTCGCCGCGGCGGGCATCACCTACGAGCACCGCCTCATCGACGACATGGTCGCCGCCTCCCTCAAGTGGGAGGGCGGGTACGTCTGGGCCGCCAAGAACTACGACGGCGACGTGCAGTCCGACACCGTGGCGCAGGGCTTCGGCTCGCTGGGCCTGATGACCTCGGTGCTGGCCACCCCGGACGGCCGCACGGTCGAGGCCGAGGCCGCGCACGGCACGGTCACCCGCCACTTCCGCGCCCACCAGCGCGGCGAGGCGACCTCGACCAACCCGATCGCGTCGATCTTCGCCTGGACCCGGGGCCTGGCCCACCGCGGCAAGCTGGACAACACCCCCGAGGTGACCCGGTTCGCCGAGACCCTGGAGAAGGTCTGCATCGACACCGTCGAGAGCGGTCAGATGACCAAGGACCTGGCGCTGCTGATCAGCAAGGACAGCCCGTGGCTGAACACCCAGGACTTCCTGGCGGCCATCGACGCCAACCTGCAGAAGGCGATGGGCTGACGTTCGCACCACCGAGAGGCCCCCGCGACCACTGGTCGCGGGGGCCTCTCCGCGTCGGGGGCCCAACGGTGACCACCTCGGCGTCGTCGGGGTCTCGAGCGTGGGGTGACCCCGCTGGCGCCGGGGTGAGCGAGCCTGTGGACGGCGCCGGCGCGGGAGCCGCGGGCTCCGGCACGCTCCGCGGGTGCCCCGCCCACCTGCGCGTCCACCCGCCCTCGATGGGCGGGTCTTCCGGGGCGAGACGGCGCTGGCCCGTGGTCTGCTCACCCCCGACCAGCTCCGCAGCACGGCGTGGCGCCGGGTGCTGCCCGGCGTGTACGCCGACGCCCGGCTGGTCGCCGACCACCGGCTCTGGGGCACCGCGGTGTCGCTCGTCGCCCCACCGGCCGCCGTCTTCGGTGGCCGCACGGCGGCGCTGCTCTGGGGCGCCGAGGGCCTGGTCGGCGCCGCCGATCCCGTCGAGGTCGTGCTGCCGGCCGGCCGGCGCTGGAGCCCGCGGTCACCGGCGATCCGGGTGCGCACCGCAGCGCTGGACGACGGCGACGTCGAGGTGCGGGGCCGATTCCGGGTGACCGGACGCACGCGGACGGCGGTCGACCTGATCCGCCGCGGTCCGCTGGAGGAGGCCGTCGTCGTGCTGGACCAGCTCGGGCACCAGCGCGTGGTGCGACTCGAGGAGGTGCGCGCCGCGGTCCCGGGGCTGCCCCGGTCGCGGGGCAGCGCCCAGGCCCGGCGCGCCCTGGTGCTCGCCGACGGGCTGGCCGAGTCGCCGCAGGAGACCCGAGTGCGGCTGGTGCTGATGCGGGCCGGTCTCCCGCTGCCGGTGGCGCAGTTCGAGGTGCGCCACCGCGGCGGGTTCGTCGCCCGGGTGGACTTCGGCTGGCCCGAGCACCGGCTGGCGCTGGAGTACGACGGTCAGTGGCACGCAGAGCCGGGACGGTTCGCGCGCGACCGGGAGCGGCTGAACCGTCTGACGGCGGCCGGCTGGCGGGTCGTGTTCGTCACCGCGGCCGATCTGCGTCGGCCCGATCTGCTCGTGACCCGGGTGGCAGCGGCGCTGCGCGGATGATCACCCCGGCACCAGCGGGCCCTCGGGGACGGCGAAGGCCCCGGAGTGCCGAGGTGATCACGGGGCATCAGGCGCCGAAGAGCTGGGTCCACCACGGACCGCCGGTGCCCTGGGCCACGCCGACGCCCAGGGTGCCCAGGTCGCAGTTCAGGATGTTCGCCCGGTGGCCGGGGCTGCCCATCCAGGCGGCCATCACCGCAGCGGCGTCCGGCTGCCCGTAGGCGATGTTCTCCGCCCGTGCGTGCTCGATGCCGGCCGCGCGGGCCCGGGCGAACGGGTCGCGGCCGTCGGGGTCGACGTGGGAGAAGAAGTCCCGGTCGCGCATGTCCGCGCTGTGCGCGCGGGCCACCGCTGCGAGCTCCCCGTCGGCGACCACGGCCGAGCAGCCGGCTGCCGCGCGCTCGGCGTTGACCAGGTCGAGCACCTGCTGCTCCGGGCCGGCGCCGGCCGCCGCCACCGGGCCGGACGGCGGGGTGGGCACCCGCGCCGGTTCCGGTTCGGGTTCGGGTTCAGGGGAAGGCGCGGGGGGAGCCGTGGACGTGGCCGGTCCGGGGGCGGTGACCTCCGCCTCGGGTGCGGAGCGCGTCTCCGACTCGGCGGCCGGGGGAGCGGGGGTCCCGGGGACGGCGGTCCCCGGCTGCGGTGCGGCGCCGTCGGGGAGGTCGGCGGCGGTGCCGGGTGCCGGGGAGGTCGGCGGCTGTGGCTGCGGGGCCTGGGCGGCGGTCTCGGCCAGCTGGGTGCGGACCACGCCGTGCACGACGGTGGCCGTGGAGGCGATCAGCACCAGCACGGCGGCCAGCAGCAGCGGCGCCCAGAGCGACCGGGAGAGGGCGGCGTCCAGACGGCGCAGCGCGGACGGGCGTGGCGGGTGGGAAGGCACGGCTCGTCCTCAGCAGCGGATCGCGGACGTCACTCGACCGAGGGTAGCCGGAAGCGGACAGTCACCAGCGTGCCCGCGGAGGGAACACCCGGGGGAGCGGGCGGGTTCGACGGCACGGACCCCGTGGCGGGTCCGGCCGCTACCGTGGTCCGCTGACGCCGGCAGAGCGCTGCCGAGCACCGCATCTGGAGGAACACGCCGCTCGTGAGCGACGTCTGGCTCAACATCGTCATGGTCCTGGCCTTCATCCTGGTCGGCGGGGCCTTCGCAGGGGCGGAGATCGCCCTGGTCTCGCTGCGTGACTCCCAGGTGCGTGCGCTGGCCGACACCGGCCGCCGCGGGCAGGCGCTGCAGAAGCTGCTCGGCGACCCGAACCGCTTCCTCGCCGCGGTGCAGGTCGGGGTCACCCTGGCCGGCTTCTTCTCGGCTGCCTTCGGGGCCAGCACGCTGTCCGGGCCGCTCGCCGACCTCCTGGTCGACCGGGGCCTCCAGGCCAGGGTGGCCGACCCACTGGCCTTCGTGCTGGTCACCATCGCGATCAGCTACCTGTCGCTGGTCGTCGGTGAGCTGACCCCCAAGCGGCTGGCACTGCAGCGTGCCGAGGGGTTCTCCCTCGTCGTCGCCGCGCCGCTCAACGCCATCGCCAAGCTCTTCCGGCCGGTCATCTGGCTGCTGTCCAAGAGCACCGACCTGCTCGTCCGGCTGCTCGGCGGTGACCCGAAGGTCAGCGGTGAGTCGATCAGCCAGGAGGAGCTGCGCGACCTGGTGGCGGCGCACGAGTCGCTCTCCAGCGACGAGCGGCGGCTCATCGACGAGGTGTTCCGCGCCGGCGACCGGGAGGTGCGCGAGGTCATGACCCCGCGCACCGAGGTGCACTTCCTGGACGGGTCGACGACCGCGAGCCGGGCGGCCAAGCAGGTCGCCGACTCCAGCTGGTCGCGCTACCCGGTGGTCGGCCGGGGGGAGGACGACGTCATCGGCTTCGTGCACGTCCGCGACCTGTTCCTGCCCACCCACCCCGCCGGGCGGGCGGCGACCGTTGCCGACCTGGCCCGGGAGGTCAAGCAGCTCCCCGGGACGGCGAAGGTGCTCAACGCGATGTCGGAGATGCGCCGGGAGAACCGGCACTTCGCGATCGTCGTCGACGAGTACGGCGGCACCGACGGCATCGTCACCCTGGAGGACCTCATCGAGGAGGTCATCGGGGACATCTACGACGAGTACGACGCCGACGTCGCCGCGGAGGACGCCGAGCCCGGCGGTGGCCCGCAGGAGCTCGACGGGCTGCTGAACCTCGACGACTTCGCCGAGGCCACCGGCCTCGAGCTGCCCGAGGGGCCCTACGAGACGGTCGCCGGCTACCTGCTGGCGGCGCTGGGCCGGCTGCCGGTGGTGGGCGACGTCGTCGCGGTCGAGGGCCGCACGCTGACCGTGCTGGAGCTGGACGGACGGCGGATCGCCCGCATCGAGGTCAGCCCCGCGCCGGACCCGGCAGACGAGACCCCCGCCGAGGCGAGCGCTAGCTGAGGTCCTTCGTGAACTCCCAGGCGTCGCGCACGATCTTCCGCAGGTCGGTGTGCACCGGCCGCCAGCCCAGGTCGTCGTGGATCCGGGCGGAGCTGGCCACCAGGCGGGCCGGGTCGCCGGCCCGGCGCGGACCGACGACGACGGGCAGGTCGTGCCCGGTCACCTCGCGGACGGCGTCGACCATCTCCTGCACGGAGAACCCGCTGCCGCTGCCCAGGTTGTAGACCCGGTGCTCACCGGGCGCGGGCGCCGGCAGGGCCAGCAGGTGCGCGGCGGCGAGGTCCTGGACGTGCACGTAGTCGCGGATGCAGGTGCCGTCGGGGGTCGGGTAGTCGTCGCCGTAGACGGTGAGCGACTCGCGGGTGCCCGAGGCGACCTGCAGGGCGATCGGGATCAGGTGCGTCTCGGTGGCGTGCCGCTCGCCCCGGCCGTACGCGGCGCCGCCCACGTTGAAGTACCGCAGGCTCACCGCGGCGAAGTCGTACGCCACCGCGTAGCTGGTGAGCATCGTGTCGACGGCGAGCTTGCTGGCGCCGTAGGTGTTGGTCGGCCGGGTGGGCGCGCTCTCCGGGATGGGCACCTCCTCGGGCTCCCCGTAGGTGGCCGCGGTGGAGGAGAAGACGATCCGGCGGCAGTCGGCGGCGCGCATCGCCTCCAGCAGCGCCAGCGATCCGCCGACGTTGTTCTCCCAGTACAGCTCCGGAGCCTGCTGGCTCTCGCCGACCAGGCTCTTCGCCGCGAAGTGCAGCACTGCGTCGGGGCGCACCTCGGCGAGCACGGGCGCGGAGTCGTGCAGCGAGGCCTGCACCAGGCGCGCGCCGTCGGGGACGGCGTCCTCGTGCCCGGTCGAGAGGTCGTCGAGCACCGTGACCTCGTGGCCCTCGGCCAGCAGAGCCGCGGTGACTACGCTGCCGATGTACCCGGCTCCGCCGGTGACGAGAACGCGCATGCCCGGGAGCCTAGACACGCGCACGCCGGGAAGCCTGGACAGGTGCGCCCCCCGCACCGGTAGGAGGAGCCCCGTGGTCAGCGCACGTCCCGCGGTCGCCGCGATGCCGGCCTACCGGCCCGGCCGCAACCCCGCCGACCTGGCCCGGGAGATCGGCGTGCCGCGCGCGGTGAAGCTGGCCAGCAACGAGGTGGCCTTCCCGCCGCTGCCGGCCGTCGTCGAGGCGATCGCGGCGACGGCGGGGGAGACCAACCGCTACCCCGACAACGGCGCGACCGTGCTCACCGCGGCGCTGGCGGAGCGGTACGGCGTCAGCCCCGGTCAGGTGGCCACCGGCTGCGGCGCGGTCACCCTGCTGCAGCAGCTGGCCCAGGCGTACAACGACCCGGGCACCGGCATCGCGTTCGCGTGGCGGTCGTTCGAGATGTACCCGCTGCTGGCCCAGGTGGCCGGCGCTCGCACCCAGCAGGTGCCGCTGGTGCCCGGCGCGCCGGGCGGCGCCGCCGACACCCACGACCTCGAGGCGCTGGCCGCCGTGGTCGACGAGCGCACCCGGCTGGTGTTCGTCTGCAACCCGAACAACCCCACCGGGACGGCGGTGCGCCGGGCGGAGCTGGAGCGGTTCCTCGACGCGGTCCCCGAGACGGCGCTGGTGGTGGTCGACGAGGCCTACCGGGAGTTCGTCACCGACCCCGGAGTGCCCGACGGCGTCGAGCTGATGCGCGGGCGGCCCAACGTCGCGGTGCTGCGCACCTTCTCCAAGGCATGGGGCCTGGCCGGGCTGCGGGTGGGCTACCTGCTGGCCGAGGACCCGGCCGTCGCCGACGCGGTGCGCCGCACCCACGTGCCGTTCAGCGTCTCCAGCCTCGCGCAGGCCGCGGCGGTCGCCGCCCTGGCGAGCGAGGGCGAGGTGCGGCAGCGGTGCGCCGCCGTCGTCGCCGAGCGCGACCGGCTGACCGCAGCGTTGCGCGAGCGGGGCCTGCCGGTCGCCGACAGCCAGGCCAACTTCGTCTGGCTGCCGCTGGGCGAGCGCACCGCGGAGGTCGCCGCTGCCCTGGAGGCGCGGGCGGTGATCACCCGGCCGTTCCCCGGCGAGGGGCTGCGCGTGACGGTCGGGACGGCGGAGGAGGACGACGTCCTCCTCGGCGCGCTGGACGCCGTCCTGACCAGCACCGGGGCTGCGGACGCGGACACCTGACCGCACACCGGTGGGGCGCGTGGTTCGATGAGGGACGTGCCTGCTCCCCGCGTGCTGTCCGGCATCCAGCCGACGGCTGACTCGTTCCACCTCGGCAACTACCTGGGTGCGCTGCGGCAGTGGGTGGCCCTGCAGGACGACCACGACGCCTTCTACTGCGTCGTCGACCTGCACGCGATCACCGCGGAGCAGCCCGACCCGGCGGTGCTGCGCCGGCGCACGCTGGTCTCCGCCGCGCAGCTGATCGCGCTGGGCGTCGACCCGGCGCGCAGCACGCTGTTCGTGCAGAGCCACGTGCCCGAGCACGCCCAGCTCGCCTGGGTGCTCCAGTGCCTGACCGGGTTCGGCGAGGCCAGCCGG
Organism: Modestobacter sp. SYSU DS0511; assembly: GCF_054050755.1. Lineage (NCBI taxonomy): Bacteria > Bacillati > Actinomycetota > Actinomycetes > Geodermatophilales > Geodermatophilaceae > Modestobacter > Modestobacter sp. SYSU DS0511. The sequence goes on along the minus strand of NZ_JBJGZY010000003.1, from coordinate 93,773 downwards.
ATGACCCAGTTCAAGGACAAGAGCACCCGCGAGGGCGCCGGGACGACGTCGGTCGGGCTGTTCACCTACCCGGTGCTGCAGGCCGCCGACATCCTGCTCTACCGGGCCGCCCGCGTTCCGGTCGGTGAGGACCAGCGGCAGCACCTGGAGCTGACCCGCGACCTGGCCACCCGGTTCAACGGCCGGTACGGCGACACGTTCGTGCTCCCCGAGGCCTACGTGCCGCCGGGGGCGGCCAAGGTGCTGGACCTGCAGTCGCCGGACAAGAAGATGAGCAAGAGCCTGCCGCCGGCCGGCTGCGTGAACCTGCTCGACGACCCGAAGGCGACGGCGAAGAAGATCCGCTCGGCGGTCACCGACACCGGCCGCGAGATCGTCGCCGACCCGGTGGAGAAGCCGGGCGTGACCAACCTGCTGGCCATCCACTCGGCGCTGTCCGGGCAGACCGTGGCCCAGCTCGAGGAGCACTTCGCCGGTCGCGGCTACGGCGACCTGAAGAAGGAGCTCGCCGACGTGGTCACCGAGGCGTTCGCCCCGGTGCAGCAGCGCACCGCCGAGCTGCTGGCCGACACCGCCGAGCTGGAGCGGGTGCTGGCCGCCGGGGCCGCCCGGGCCCGCGAGGTCGCGGCCCCCACGCTGGCCGCCGTCTACGAGCGGGTGGGCTTCCTGGCCCCGGTCGGGGGCACGCCGGCGTGACCGACCGACCGCTGCGCGCCGACGACACCTTCGTGCACCGCCCCTCGGCGGAGCGCGAGGTGTCGACCGACACCGCCGTGCTGGGCGTGGTGGTGTCGATCCCGGAGCCGTGGGCGCAGCTGCTGGTCGAGTGGCGGGGCAAGTGCGGAGACCCGCAGGCGAGCCTGGTGCCGCCGCACGTCACGCTGCTCCCGCCCACCGAGGTCGCGGTGGGTGACCGCCCGGCGATCAGCGCCCACCTGGCGCAGGTCGCGGCGGCCCACCCGCCGTTCGACATGCGGCTGTCGGGCACCGGCACGTTCCGCCCCGTCTCGGAGGTCGTCTTCGTCGCCGTGGAGCGGGGCGTCGCCGACTGCGAGCTGATCGCCACCGACGTCCGCACCGGCCCGCTGGCCCGGCCGCTGGCGTTCCCGTACCACCCGCACGTGACGGTCGCGCACGACGTGCCGGGGGAGATGCTGGACCTGGCGCACGCCGGTCTGGCCGACGTGCGTGCGGACTTCCGGGTGGACTCGTTCACCGAGTTCGAGCAGCTCCCGAGCGGCGCCTGGGCTGTCGCCCGCGAGTACCCGCTCACCGGCACACCGCGCTGACCTGCGGCGCGACCGGGCCGGAACGCCTGCGGTCGACGGGCGCCGGAGTTCGCCAGACCGCACACTCGGTCCGGTGACCGAGCCCAGGACGACGCCCGACCGCGCCGACGGTCCGGCTCCGGGCAACCCGGTCACCCGGCTGGCCGCCGCCGCCCGCCGCCTGCTGCGCCGGGGCCGGAACCGGTGGCCGTGGCTGGACCACCTCGTGCACGCCGGGGGCCACTACAACCGGGTGCAGGGCGACCTGCTCGCCTCCGGCGTCACCTACTACGTCTTCCTCGCGCTGTTCCCGGTGCTGCTGCTCGTCGCCGCCGTCGCCGGGCTGGTGCTGCGGGGCAACCCGCTCCTGGAGGAGCGCATCGTCTCCGGGATCCGCGACGCGGTGCCCGGGTCGACGGGCGCGGACCTGGCCCAGCAGGCCGAGGCGGCCATCGACAGCGCCGCCACCTTCGGCCTGGTCGGCCTGCTCGTCTTCCTGGTCATCGGGCTGCGCGCGATGGACAAGCTGCGGGTCGGCATGGACGTCGTCTGGCGCGGCCAGCCCGATCCGCCGAACTTCCTCACCGACCGGGTCAGGGACGTCGCCGGCCTGCTCGGCTTCGGGGTGGCGGCGGCGCTGAGCATCGCGCTGACCACCAGCGCGACGTCGGCATCGACCCGGCTGCTGGGCCTGCTGGGCCTGGACGGCGTCCCCGGTTTCGGGGTGCTCACCGCAGCGGTGGCGATCGCGCTGGCCCTGGTCGGCGACACCCTGGTCTTCCTCTGGCTGCTGCGCGGCGTGCCGGACAACCCGTTCGGCTCGCGCCAGCTGCTGCCCGGCGCGGTGTTCGGGGCGGTCGGGTTCGAGCTGCTGAAGGTCGCCGGGAACCTCTACCTGACCGTCATCAGCGGCAACGTCACGGCGCAGACGTTCGGCGGGATCGTCGGCCTCATCGTCTGGCTGAACGTGGTCTTCCGGTTCGCCTTCTACACCGCGGCGTGGACGGCGACCATCCCGTCGATCGAGCAGGAGCGGATCGCCGCCGGGCACGTGCGGTCGGTGGTCAGCGCCCCGGATCCGGTGGCGCCGGCCGAGGCCCGTCCGGGTCGTCCGCCGGCGGTGTCGCCGGCTGTGCCCCCGGCCGTGCCTCCGGCGGCGGACCCGCGGGTGCCCCGGGTGCGGACGGCGGTGGGGCTGCTGGGGGCCGGTGCCCTGACCGGTGCTCTGGGGGTGGCGCTGGGGACCGGGTGGCTGGCCCGCCGTCGGCGGGGCCGGGGAGCCGGCTGACCGGACGGCGGGCCCGCCGGCGGCCGACGACGGTGGCGAGGACCACCAGCACCGCGGCGACGGCCAGGGCGACGGGCACGAGCGGGCTGCTCGGCTCCTGCGCCGCCGTGGGGGCGGCGGCGGTGACCGGCGGAGCCGCGACGGCCGGGGGTGAGGAGGCGGTCGGGGTGGGCCTGGCCGGGGTGGCCGACGCCGTCGGCTCGGGCTCGTCGGGGTCGACCAGCCGGCCCGGGGCGTCGACCGAGGCCGGGGTGGCGAAGCCCCAGTCGAGGAGCCGGGTCGCCTGCTCCTGCTCGTGCACCGGGCGGCGCTCGGCCTGCATCAGGCTGACCACCAGCCGGCGGCCGTCGCGCTCGGCGGCGGCGACGAAGGTGTGCCGCGCGGCGTCGGTGAAGCCGGTCTTGCCACCCAGCGCGCCCGGATAGCCCGACAGGAGCGCGTTCTGCGACTGGATCTGGAAGCCGTCGAACCCGGGCGCCGGGGGCATCTCCGCGATCCGGGTCTGCAGCACGTCGAGGGTGTAGGGGTCGGCGACCAGCTCCCGCATGAACAGGGCCAGGTCGTAGGGGGAGGACGACTGGCCGGCCACGTCCAGGCCGGACGGCGTGCCGACGACGGTGTCCGAGGCCCCCAGCCGGGCCGCGGTGGCGTTCATCGCCGCGACCGTGGCCTCGACCCCGCCGGCGGTTCGGGCCAGCGCGTTGGCCACGTCGTTGCCCGACTGCATGACCAGTGCCCGGAAGAGCAGGTCGACGGGGTACTGACCGTCGTGCACCAGCCCGACCCGGCTGCCCTCGATCGCCTCGTCCTCGACGGTGGCGACCACGACCTGGCCGGGGTCCAGCTGCGGCGCCAGGGTGAGCAGGGTCAGCGTCTTGATCGTGCTCGCCGGGTAGTAGCGGCCGTGCGGGTCACGGGCGCCGAGCACCTGACCGGTGCCGGCGTCGGCCACCAGCCAGCCGCGCGCGTCGATCCCCTCGGGCAGCGGTGGGGCGCCCTCGGCGGTGACCACCCCGCGGGTGTCCAGCCCCTCCCCGCCGACGGTGCTGCCGTCGGCGGCGCTGCCCTGCGGCGGGCCGGCCTCGTACGGCGCGGTCGGCGTGGGGGCGCCGGGGTCGACGGTGGGCCGGGCGATCTCGGCGTGGGCGGTCTCGGCGTGGGCGGTCACCGCGGGAGGGGCGAGCACCGCGACCGCGACCAGTGCGACGGCGACCAGGACACGGACGACGGCGGGCCGGACGACGGGGCCGGCGGACGGCCGGGCCGGGGACGTCGGGTGGCGCATGACGGGCACGCTAACCCGGCCGGGGCGCGGGCCGGGCTGTGGGCGCCGTCTCACCACGGCTGCGGGGTGTGTGCCCGGTGTTGCCCGTAGGCAACGATCCCATCTCTATCCGTCTCCGGGTGGCCGCACCCGCTTCACCCGCAGTTAGCGTGCCGGGGGCGTCGTCGAGCGGTCCGGTCACCCCGGCCGGGCGGGCGGCGGAGCACCGGACACCCTGGCACCGGGGCCCACCGATCCGATCGGCCGGGCCCATGAGAGAGGAGACCGTCTTGCGCCGAGTGCGTGGGATGAAGGCCGCGGCGCTGCTGCTGGCCGGCAGCATGGCCCTGGCGGCCTGCGCGAGCGACGAGACCGACAGCGGCTCGGGCGGCAGCGGCGGCAGCGGCAACGACGACCTCATGATCGGCCTGGCGTACGACACCGGCGGCCGGGGCGACAAGTCGTTCAACGACTCCGCCTACGCCGGCGTCGAGGCCGCCGTCGAGGAGCTCGGCCTGTCGATGGAGGAGAACGTCCAGACGCTGTCGCCGAACGACGACGCCTCCAACCGCGGCGAGCTGCTCACCCAGCTGGCCGAGCAGGGCTACGACCCGGTGATCGCCGTCGGCTTCAACTACGACGAGATCATCGGTGAGGTCGCCGCGGAGTTCCCGGAGACCACGTTCGCCCAGGTCGACGGCTCCAACGCCGACGGCGCCAAGGGCGACAACGTGACCGGTCTGCTGTTCGCCGAGGAGCAGGGTTCGTTCCTGGCCGGCGTGGCCGCGGCGTCGAAGACCGAGACCGACAACATCGGCTTCGTCGGCGGCGTGCAGAGCCCGCTGATCGAGAAGTTCCAGGCCGGCTACGAGGCCGGTGCCCGCGCGGTGAACCCGGACATCACCATCCAGAGCCAGTACCTGTCGCCGGCCGGTGACTTCAGCGGCTTCGGCGCCCCGGACCGCGGCTACAGCGTGGCCCAGGGCTTTTACCAGAACGGTGCGGACATCGTCTTCCACGCCGCTGGTGGCTCCGGTGAGGGCGTCTTCCAGGCCGCGGTCGAGACCGGCAACCGGGCCATCGGCGTCGACTCCGACCAGTGGCAGCTCGGCTCCCCCGAGCAGCAGGCCGTGATCATGACCTCGATGCTGAAGCGGGTCGACAACGCGGTGCAGGAGTTCATCCTGTCCTTCGCCGAGGGTGAGGTAGAGGGCGGCACCGACGTCGTCTACGACCTGGAGTCCGACGGCATCGGCCTGGCCACCTCCGGCGGCTACATCGACGACATCGCCGACGTGATCGAGGACTACCGCCAGCAGATCGTCGACGGCGAGATCACGGTCCCCACCACTCCGTGACGCGCTCGTCCTGAGCACACGGACGGCGGCGGGCTCGGGGGCGGCACACGCCCCCGGGACCCGCCGTTTTCCGTGTGTACCGTCTGCGCGTCGGACGACAGCTCCACAACGAGCAAGCCCGAGAACCACCGCCAGCCGCACGACCTGCGGCCGGCGGCCCACCCCCGCGCCACCACGCCGGTCCACCCGAGGAGTCCCGTTGACCGAGTCGGCACCGCTCGCGGTCGAGCTCCGCGGCATCACCAAGCGCTTCCCGGGCGTGGTGGCCAACTCCGACATCCAGCTGCGCGTCCGCCGCGGTGAGGTGCACGCGATCGTGGGGGAGAACGGCGCCGGCAAGTCGACGCTGATGAAGACCCTCTACGGCATGCACCGCCCCGACGAGGGCGAGATCCTCGTGGACGGCCGCCCGGTCACCTTCCGCAGCCCGGCCGACGCGATCTCCGCCGGGATCGGCATGGTCCACCAGCACTTCATGCTGGCCGACAACTTCACCGTGCTGGAGAACGTCGTCCTCGGCAGTGAGCCCACCAGGGGCGGCCGGCTCGACCGCGCCGAGGCCCGGCGCCGGATCCGGGAGATCTCCGACTCCTACGCCCTCGGGCTCGACCCGGACACCCTGGTCGAGGAGCTCGGGGTCGGCGACCGGCAGCGGGTGGAGATCGCCAAGGTGCTGTACCGCGGCGCCCGGACGCTGATCCTCGACGAGCCGACCGCGGTGCTGGTGCCGCAGGAGGTCGACGAGCTGTTCGGCAACCTCGCCGAGCTCAAGCGCGAGGGCCTCACCGTCATCTTCATCTCGCACAAGCTCGACGAGGTCCGGAAGGTCGCCGACGCGATCACCGTGATCCGCCGGGGCACGACCGTCGGGGAGGCCGACCCGCGGACGACGACGGCCCGCCAGCTCGCCGAGCTGATGGTCGGCGCCGAGCTGCCCACCGCGCAGAAGCGCGACTCGACCGTCCGGGACACCCCGGTGCTTCAGCTGCGCGGGGTCACCGTCGCCGCGCCGGGTGGCCGCCCGGCGGTGGACGACGTCTCGCTCACCGTCCGCGAGGGCGAGGTCGTGGGCATCGCCGGCGTCGAGGGCAACGGCCAGGCCGAGCTCGTCGAGGCGGTCATGGGGCTGCGGCCGCTCACCTCCGGTGCGGTGCTGCTCGGGGACGACGACATCACCGCCTGGTCGACCCGGCGGCGGCGGGAGCAGGGGCTGGGCTTCATCCCGGAGGACCGGCACCGGCAGGGGATGCTGCTGGAGGCCCCGCTGTGGGAGAACCGGATCCTCGGCCACCAGACCCGGCCGCCGGCGGTGAAGGGCCCCTTCATCGACCGCAAGGGCGCCCGCGAGGACACCGCGCGGATCATGCGCGAGTACGACGTCCGGGCACCCGGCCCGGACACCGCCGCCATGGCGCTGTCCGGCGGCAACCAGCAGAAGCTGATCGTCGGGCGGGAGATGAGCGCCCGGCCACGGCTGCTCATCGCCGCCCACCCGACCCGCGGCGTGGACGTCGGCGCCCAGTCGGTCATCTGGGAACTGCTCAAGGACGCCCGCGCGGAGGGGATGGGGATCGTGCTGGTCTCGGCGGACCTCGACGAGCTCATCGGCCTGTCGGACACGCTGCACGTCATGCTCCGCGGGCGCCTGGTGGCCACGCTGGACCCGGCCCGGCTCAGCCCGGACGAGCTCGGGAGCCACATGACCGGTGCCGGTGACCCCGCGGTGGGTGCCGCGTGAGCAGGGTCCGCCGCCTGGGCACCGCGCTGCTCGCGCCGGTGCTGGCCATCGTCGTCGCGCTGGTCATCTCCGCGCTGGTGATCGTGCTGATCGGGGAGAACCCGCTCAGCGCGCTCGAGGTCATGCTCGACTTCGGCGACTCGCCGTCCCAGCAGACCCAGGCGATGGTCGTCATCCTCAACCGCGCGATCCCGCTGTTCCTCGCCGGCCTCGCCGTCTCCGTGGCGTTCCGGATGGGGCTGTTCAACATCGGCGTCGAGGGCCAGTACCGGCTCGCCACCATCCTCGCCGCCGCGGCGGGCGCGGCGGTCGCGCTGCCGGCCCCGCTGCACGTGCTGCTGATCATCGTGGTGGCGATGCTGGTCGGTGCCTTCTGGGCCGGCATCGTCGCCGTCCTCAAGGTCACCCGGGGCGTCAGCGAGGTGATCAGCTCGATCATGCTGAACTTCATCGCGCTGGGGCTGGCGTCCTACCTGCTCACCGGGCCGCTGCGCGGCAGCGAGCCGGGCGCCTCGATCATCACCACCGCGGAGATCCCGGAGTCGGGCTGGTTCCCGTCGCTGAACGGGGTGTTCGGGGTGCTGGGGCTGGCCGAGCCGCGCTCGGAGCTGTACGGCTTCCTGCTGGTGGCGGTGGTCGCCGGGATCGTGATCGCGGTGCTGATCAAGCGCACCCGGTTCGGCTTCGACCTGCGCGCCACCGGCATCTCGCCGTCGGCCGCCACCGCCAGCGGCGTCGACGCCCGCGGCATGGTGCTGAAGACGATGCTCATCTCCGGCGCGGTCGCCGGCCTCATCGGCCTGCCCGACCTGCTGGGCAGCTCCCACCACTACGGCACCGAGTTCACCACCGGCCTGGGCTTCCTGGGCATCGCCGTCGCGCTGCTGGGGCGCAACAACCCGCTGGGCATCGCCTTCGGCGCGCTGCTCTTCGGCTTCCTGGACCGGGCCGCGATCCCGCTGCAGTTCGAGGGCATCCCGGCCTCGGTGGTGACGATCATCCAGGGCACGATCGTGCTGGCCGTCGTCGTCGCGAACGAGATCGCCCGCCGCGTCACCCGGCGCCAGGCCGAGCGCGGCGGGGACCAGGCCGCCCCGCCGACCAGCGGTGACGGCAGCACCGACGGCGGTCAGGGCCCCGGGGGCCCGCCGCCGGAACCCGGCTCCACGATCGGGACCGGCACCGGTCCCGGCGTGCGCAGCGGCGCCGCTGACGGAACCCGAGGAGGCCAGCAGTGAGCACCGCGAGGACGACGTGCGAGCGAGCATCGCAGGGAGCGCCAGCGACCGAGGAGCGGAACGAGCACGGAGTCGAGCAGTGAGCACCGCCACCACGACGTCGGCGCCGAGCCGGGGGCCGGTCACCGAGCTGCTGCTCGGCGGCGGGCGGGCGCGGCGGATCACCTGGCTGCTGGTCGGGCTGCTCGTGCTCGTCTCGGCGGTCCGCGTGATCTCCGGCGAGCAGGCGCTGACGTCGTCCTCGACGTTCTCCGCCGCGCTGCTGCTGGCCGTCCCCCTGGGCCTGGTGGCCCTCGGCGGCCTGTTCGCCGAGCGGGCCGGCGTGGTGAACATCGGCCTCGAGGGGATGATGATCCTCGGCACCTGGGGGGCCGGCTGGGCCGGCTACCAGTGGGGGTGGGCCGGCGCGCTGATCGGCGGCGCGGTCTGCGGCGCCGCCGGTGGCCTGCTGCACGCGGTCGCGACGGTCACCTTCGGGGTCGACCACGTGGTCTCCGGTGTGGCGATCAACATCCTGGCCGCCGGCGTCGTCCGGTTCCTCTCCGAGCTGCTCTACAGCGACAACCCGGCCGGTGGCGGGGTGACCCAGTCGCCGGCGCTGTCCAGCCGGCCACCGTCGTTCTCGCTGCCGGTGCTCTCCTCGGGGCCGGACCTGCTCGGTGACCTGGAGCGCCAGCACTGGTTCCTCGTCTCCGACGTCGCCGGCATCCTGCGCGGGTTCACCAGCGGCGTCGGCGTGCTCACCGTGCTCGCGGTGCTGCTGGTGCCGGCCACCTACCTGCTGCTGTGGCGCACCGCCTTCGGGCTGCGGCTGCGCTCCTGCGGGGAGAACCCGGCGGCCGCGGACTCCCTGGGCGTGCCGGTCTACCGGCTCAAGTACGTCGCCGTGGTCATCTCCGGGGCGCTCGCCGGGCTCGGCGGGGTCTTCCTGGTGTTCGTCGCCAACATCTACCGCGAGGGGCAGACCGGCGGCCGCGGCTTCATCGGCCTGGCCGCGCTGATCTTCGGCAACTGGCGGCCGGGTGGGCTGGCCGCGGGGGCGGGGCTGTTCGGGTTCTCCGACGCGCTCCAGCTGCGCAGCCCCACCGCCGTCGTCGCCCTGCTGCTGCTCATCGCCGTGCTGCTGGTCGGCGTGGCGGTCTGGCAGGCCACCCGGCGCCGGTACGTGCAGGCGGTGATCGCGGCGGCGTTCGGTGCCGCGGCGCTGGCCGGCTTCCTGACCATCGACGAGCTGCCCGAGGGCATCGTCTCCTTCACCCCGCACCTGACCACGCTGCTGGTGCTGTCGCTGGCCTCGCAACGGCTGCGCATGCCCAAGGCCGACGGGCTCGTGTACCGACGAGGAGAGCACTGATGGACGTGGACTGGGACGCGCTGCGCACCGCGGCGCGCGAGGCGATGAGGCACGCCTACGCCCCCTACTCGCGGTTCCCCGTGGGCGTGGCCGGGCTGGTCGACGACGGCCGGGTGGTCACCGGCTGCAACGTGGAGAACGCCTCGTACGGCCTGGGGCTGTGCGCCGAGTGCGGCATGGTCAGCGACCTGGCCCGGACCGGTGGCGGCCGGCTGGTCGCCGTCGCCTGCGTCGGTGGTGACGGGCAGCCGCTGATGCCCTGCGGGCGCTGCCGGCAGCTGCTGTGGGAGCACGGGGGGCGCGACATGCTCCTCGAGACCGTGTCGCTGGGCATCGTGCCGATGAGCGACGTGCTGCCCGACGCGTTCGGCCCCGACGACCTCACGGCTGCCGCTGAGCGGTCTGCCGACGGCGCAGCGGCGGCCTCCCGATGAGCCAGCCGTTCGACGCCGTCGACGTCATCCGGGCCAAGCGCGACGGGCAGCCCCTCACACCCGAGCAGATCCGCTGGGTGATCGGCGCCTACACCGCCGGCGACGTGGCCCACGAGCAGATGAGCGCCCTGCTGATGGCCGTGTTCTTCCAGGGCATGGCGGTCGAGGAGCTCTCCGTCTGGACGCAGGCGATGATCGACTCCGGCGTCCGGAAGGACCTCTCCGGCCTGGGCCGGCCCACCGCCGACAAGCACTCCACCGGTGGGGTGGGGGACAAGATCACCCTGCCGCTGGCGCCGCTGGTCGCCGCCTGCGGGGTGGCCGTGCCGCAGCTGTCCGGCCGGGGGCTCGGGCACACCGGCGGCACGCTGGACAAGCTGGAGTCGGTCCCCGGCTGGCGGGCCTCGCTCACCGACGCCGAGTACGAGCAGCAGCTGCGCGACGTCGGTGCGGTGATCTGCGCCGCCGGCGCCGACCTCGCCCCGGCCGACAAGGTGCTCTACGCGCTGCGCGACGTGACCGGCACCGTGGAGTCGATCCCGCTGATCGCCAGCTCGATCATGAGCAAGAAGATCGCCGAGGGCGCCGACGCGCTCGTGCTCGACGTCAAGACCGGGTCGGGCGCGTTCATGCGCGACCCCGACGACGCCCGCGCGCTGGCCCGCACGATGGTCGGCCTCGGGGAGGCCGCCGGGGTGCGCACCGTCGCCCTGGTCACCGCGATGGACCGTCCGCTGGGCCGCAGCGCCGGCAACGCCGTCGAGGTCGCCGAGTCGGTGGAGGTGCTCGCCGGGGGCGGCCCGGCCGACGTCGTCGAGCTGACCCTGGCACTGGCGCGGGAGATGCTCGCCGGGGTCGGCCGGGACGACGTCGACCCCGCCGACGTGCTCGCCGACGGTCGTGCGATGGACGCCTGGCGCCGGATGATCAGCGCGCAGGGCGGCGACCCGGACGCGCCCCTGCCGCAGCCCGCCGAGCGGCACGTGGTCACCGCGCCGGCGACCGGCACCCTGACCCGGCTGGACGCCTACGCACTCGGGGTCGCCGCCTGGCGGCTGGGCGCCGGGCGGGCGCGCAAGGAGGACCCGGTCTCGGCCGCGGCCGGCGTCGTCTGGCACGCCGGAGTGGGGGAGCAGGTGACCGCCGGTCAGCCACTGCTGGAGCTGCAGACCGACGACGCCGCCCGCATCCCGCGCGCCCTGGAAGCGCTGGAGGGCGCCGTCGGCGTCGACACCGACGACCGGCCGCTCCCGCTGCTCATCGACCGCATCTGTTGACGGACCCCCTCGCCCCCACGCCTCGCAGGCTCGGCGCGGGACCCTGCGAGGAGGCCGGGGGCGAGCCCCGGGCGGGGCCTGAACGGGCCACAGGTCGATGGAGGACACTGACGCCTCGTGCAGCAGAAGGACCTCCCCACGACCCGCACGCTCGGGGTGCCGCCCGCGGGCGTGCCGCTCGATCCCGACGCCGCCATCTCGGTGCGCGGCCTGGTCAAGCGCTACGGCGAGCGAGCGGCCGTCGACGGCCTGGACCTGGACATCCGGCGCGGCGAGATCTTCGCGCTGCTGGGCCCCAACGGGGCCGGCAAGACCACCACGGTGGAGGTGCTGGAGGGCTACCGCAGCCGCGACGGCGGCGAGGTCCGGGTGCTCGGCGTCGACCCGGCCGCCGGCGGGCGGGCGTGGAAGGGCGAGCTGGGCATCGTGCTGCAGTCCGGCGCCGGCGACAGCCAGCTGACCTGCCGTGAGCTGCTGCGCGCGCAGGCGTCCTACTACGCCGACCCGCGTGACCCCGACGAGGTGCTCGAGCTGGTCGGGCTCACCGAGAAGGCCGGCTCCCGCGGGCGCACCCTCTCCGGCGGTCAGCGCCGGCGGCTCGACGTGGCGCTCGGCATCGTCGGCCGCCCCCGGCTGCTGTTCCTCGACGAGCCGACCACCGGCTTCGACCCGGAGGCCCGCCGCCAGTTCTGGTCGCTGATCCGCTCGCTGCGCGACCTCGGCACCACGATGCTGCTCACCACCCACTACCTGGACGAGGCCGAGGAGCTGGCCGACCGGGTGGGGGTGATCGCCCACGGCCGGCTGGTCGAGGTCGCCGTCCCGGCCGAGCTCGGCGGCCGGGGCGCCGCGCCCGCCGTCGTCAGCTGGACCGAGGACGGCGCGCGCCGGGTGGCCGAGACCGCCACGCCGACGGCGTTCGTCGCCGAGCTGGCCGGCCGGTTCTCCGGCGAGGTGCCCGACCTGGCCGTCGCCCGGCCCACGCTCGAGGACGTCTACCTGAGGATGATCGGCGAACCCGCATGACCACGACCCAGGAACGCTCGTTGCCGTCGATCGGCAGCGTCTGCCGGACCCGTGCCGGGGTGGAGCTCAAGGAGTTCTTCCGGCAGCGCGAGTCCGTCGTCTTCACGCTGATGTTCCCGGTGATCCTGCTGCTGGTCTTCGGCGCGGTGCTCGACTACGACCTCGGGGCCGGGGTCAGCTTCACCCAGTACTTCATGGCCGGGGTGATCGCCGCGGGCATCCTCGGCGCCAGCCTGCAGAACATGGCGATCAGCATCGCCACCGAGCGCTCCGACGGCACGCTCAAGGGCCTGGCCGGCACCCCGATGCCCAAGAGCGCCTACTTCGTCGGCAAGGTCGTACAGGTCCTCGTCGTCACCGTGGCGATCGTGGTGATCCTGCTGGTCATCGGGGTGGCCTTCTACGACGTCGCGCTCCCCTCGGGTGCGGACTGGCTGACCTTCCTCTGGGTCGCCGGGCTCGGCTCGGCGGCGTGCACGCTGCTGGGCATCGCGGTCTCCAGCCTGGCCCGCAACGGGCGCTCCGCGTCGGCCACGGTCACCCCGATCGCGTTGGTGCTGCAGTTCATCTCCGGGGTGTTCTTCCAGTTCAGCGAGGTGCCCACCTGGCTGCAGACGATCGCCGCGGTCTTCCCGCTGAAGTGGATGGCGCAGGGGCTGCGGTCGGTGTTCCTCCCCGACGAGCTCGCCGCCGCCGAGCCGGCCGGCAGCTGGGAGCTGGGCCGGGTCGCGCTGGTGCTCGGGATCTGGTGCGTCGTCGGCCTGGTGCTGTGCGTGCGGACCTTCCGCTGGCAGGACCGGGAGAGCCGCTGACTGAGCACCCGGTTGGCCTCCCGGCCTCCGACGCGGCCAGGTGCCGTCCCGGGTGGCGCTGGGCCGTCTCCCGCGTCCACGGCGGGGAGCCTCCGGCCCCCGCGCCGTGCCCCCGGACGGCCCGCTGTCCGTACCCGTCCCCGGCTCCCCGCGCCGTGGTGCCGTTGGGCAGGATCACCCCATGGCCGCCCCACTGAACGTCGAGAACCTCGTCCGTGCGCCCAAGGTGCTGTTGCACGACCACCTGGACGGCGGGCTGCGGCCGCAGACGGTGCTGGAACTGGCCGACGAGGTTGGGTACCGCGATCTGCCGGCCGACGAGCCGGCGGCGCTGGGCCGCTGGTTCCGCGAGGCGGCCGACTCCGGGTCGCTGCCGCGCTACCTGGAGACGTTCGCGCACACCGTCGCGGTGCTGCAGCGGCCCGCGGCCGTGCACCGGGTCGCCCGCGAGGCCGCGCTCGACCTGGCCGCCGACGGCGTCGTCTACGCCGAGGTGCGGATGGCGCCGGAGTTGCTCACCGAGGGCGGCACGGCCCTGCCCGCGGTGGTCGAGGCGATGCTCGACGGCTACGCCCAGGGCAGCCGGGAGGCCGCAGCCGCCGGGACGCCGATCGTCGTCGGCACCCTGCTGTGCGCGATGCGCCAGGCCGACCGGTGGGTTGAGGTCGCCGAGCAGGTGGTCCGGTTCGCCGACGCCGGGGTGGTCGGCTTCGACCTGGCCGGCCCCGAGGACGGCTTCCCACCGGACCGCATCCCGGAGGCGATCGCCGTGCTGGACCGGGCCGGGGCGCACCGCACCGTGCACGCCGGGGAGGCCGCCGGGATTGCCTCGATCGTCGCCGCGCTGGACGGCGCGGGTGCCGAGCGGCTGGGCCACGGGGTGCGCATCGCCGACGAGGTGCCCGTCGACGGCGCGCTCGGTCCGGTGGCGCAGCGGGTCCGCGACGCGCAGGTGCCGCTGGAGGTTGCCCCGTCGTCCAACGTGCAGACCGGCGCCTACCCGTCGCTGGCCGACCACCCGGTCGACCGGCTGCACCGGGCCGGCTTCGCCGTGACCCTGAACACCGACAACCGCCTGATGAGCGGGGTCTCGGCGAGCAGCGAGCTGGCCGCCGTCGCCGCCGCCTTCGGCTGGGGCTGGGACGACGTGCAGACGGTGACCGAGCGGGCGCTGCGCGCCGGCTTCCACGACGACGCCGTGCGTGCCCGGATCACCACCGAGGTGGTCCGCCCCGCCTACGACGTCCTCCGCGCGGGCAGCTGAGGCGCCCGGGTGAGCAGTCGAAGGCCCCCTTGCCCCCACCACTCGCCGGCTCGCGGCGGGTCCCGGCAAGGGGGCCGGAGCGCTCGGGAATCAATCCGGCCGCCGCGCTGCTAACCTGGACGTGCCGGTGAATGTGCCGGTCATCCTCCCGGGCGGTCCTGTCCGGGCACAGCGCATCCGTGCAGATCAACGCGTCACCGCAGACGGCCGCGATCACCAGTGTGGACGCCGGACACCCCGGCGATCAGCAGCACCACGGGACGCGCACCGATCTGTATCGGAGTTCCCGCTTGTCCTCGTTCGACTCTGTCGACACCCGCACCACCCCTGAGAACACCCCCCTCGAGGCCGCCGCCTCCACTCCCGAGGTCACGGCGCCCGCCGCGACCGAGGAGGCCCCCGAGCCCACCGGCCCGACCTTCGCCCAGCTGGGCCTGCCCCAGCCGCTGGTCACCGCGCTGGAGCGCAAGGGCATCCGGCACCCGTTCGCCATCCAGACCTCCGCGCTGCCCGACGCCCTCGCCGGGCGCGACGTGCTGGGCAAGGCCGCCACCGGTTCCGGCAAGACGCTGGCCTTCGGGCTGCCGCTGCTGGCCCGCCTGGGCGGCGACGCACAGCACGGCCGGCGGGCGCCGCGTGGCCTGATCCTGGTGCCGACCCGTGAGCTGGCCCAGCAGGTGCACGACAACCTGGCCCCGCTCGGCCAGTCGATCGGCGTCCAGCTGGCCGCCGTGTACGGCGGTGCCTCGATGTACCGCCAGATCCAGCAGCTGCGTCGCGGCGTCGACGTGCTCATCGCCACCCCCGGCCGGCTGCAGGACCTGATCAACCAGGGCGAGACCACCCTCTCCGAGGTCGTCGTCTCGATCATCGACGAGGCCGACTTCATGTCCGACCTCGGCTTCCTGCCGGTGGTCAAGGAGCTGCTCGACCAGACCCGCCCCGACGCCCAGCGGCTGCTGTTCTCGGCCACCCTGGACGGCGAGGTCGACACCCTGGTCCGCCGTTACCTGAAGGACCCGGCGCGGCACGAGGTCGTCAAGGCCGCGGACTCCGGTCCGCAGGCCGAGCACCTGGCCTACAGCGTGTCCTTCCCGGACAAGCTGAAGGTCACCGAGGCGATGGCCGCCCGCCCGGGCCGGATCATCATCTTCGTGCGCACCCAGCACGGTGCCGACCGGCTGGCCGGCAACCTGCAGGCCGTCGGCATCTCCGCCGAGCCGATCCACGGCGGCCTGCCGCAGTCGGCGCGTCGCCGGGCACTGGAGGCGTTCACCGACGCCCGCAGCCCGGTGCTGGTGGCCACCGACGTCGCCGCGCGTGGCATCCACGTCGACGACGTGTCGCTGGTGCTGCACTACGACCCGCCGGCCGACCACAAGACCTACCTGCACCGCTCCGGCCGCACCGCGCGGGCCGGTGCCGCGGGCGTCGTGGTCTCGCTGCTGCTGCCCGACCAGGTGGGGCAGTCCAAGCGTCGGTTCCGCCAGGCCAAGGTCGAGCCGCAGGTCACCCGGATCCGTCCGGGCGACACCGCGATCTCCGACCTGGTCGCCGGTGGCACCTTCGTCGAGCCGATCGTCCGTCCGGTGCGCGAGTCGCGCCGTCCGTCCGGTGGCTCCGGCGGGCGTCGCCCCTCGGGCGAGCGTCCGGGTGGCTACCGCGGTGGTCCCCGTCGTCCCTCCGGTGACCGCGATCGCACGTACGGAGACCGCCCCTCGGGCGAGCGCTCCTACGGCGATCGGGATCGCTCCGGTGGTCGTCCCTCCGGCGACCGCGACCGCTCGTACGGAGACCGCCCCTCGGGCGAGCGCTCCTACGGCGATCGGGATCGTTCCGGTGGCGACCGGCGCACCGGTGGCTACCGCGGCTCCAGCGAGGGGCACCGCTCCGGCGGCCGTCCCTCGCGCCCGGCCCGCTCCTACTGAGGCCCGGCCCGTCCCGCGAGGGACGGGTGAGCAACGGCCAACGGCCGGTCCCCGCAGCGCGGGGGCCGGCCGTTGGCCGTTCCCGGCCTAGTCGCGGAAGCGCAGGGCCCCGCCGACCTCGGTGACCACCTCGTCCCAGGAACTCGCCAGCACGGCGGCGTCCTGAGCCGGGAGCGGCGACGCCGGATCGGTCTCGCTGCGGGCGACGGCGCGACCCAGCGGGGTGTCGCCGGTGAGCAGCTCCTCCACCCGGGTCAGCCCGGCGTACTCGGCGACGTCCCGCACGCCCTCGACCGGCTGCTCCAGCGCCTCGTGCTGCACCAGCCCGCCGGCGCCGCCGGCGACCTCGCGCAGCACCTCGGCGAGCGCGGTGAGGTCGTAGCGGTCCTGGTCGGCCGGCAGCGGCGGGACGTCGGTGTCGGCCACCTCCGGCCAGGAGGCGATGCCGCTGAGGTCGTGGCGCTCGTCCGAGGCGCAGAAGCGGGCCAGCTCGACCGGGGAGGGGAACAGGAAGACCTGCCCGTCGCGGCCGAGGAACCGGGCGCGGTCCTCGACGTAGCAGCGCAGGGTCAGGCCGGCGCCCTCGGGGACGACCAGCTCGACGGGGAGGATGCCGACCGCCTCCCAGAACTCCTGGGCGGCGGCGACCGCGGCCGGGCTGGCGGTCAGCCGGCTGCCGCCGCGGATGTCCCGGGTGCCGGTGGTCGGCACGCCCGGGGCCGCAGCGGTGGAGCCGGCCGGCTGGCGCTGCGCGCTGGCCCCCGCCACGGCCGGGCGAGCAGCGGCGTCGTCATCGTCGAGCAGGTCGACGTCGTCGTCCTCGTCGTCGTCCTCGTCGTCCGGCTCCGCCGCGCGGGCCTCGGCCTCCTCGGCGGCCGACGGGTAGTCGTCGGGGGAGACGCTGCCGGCCCCGGTCCAGTCCAGGTGGTCGTCGAGCTCCTCGAGCACGTCCTCCCAGAGCTCGTCGATCGCGGTGCCCAGCCGCTGCCAGGACTCCTCACCGGTGCGGCCGAGGAACGCCTGCACGCCGAGGGGCAGCGCGGCCACCTCGGGGCGGGAGACCAGCTCGGCGACCGACTCGAACTCGGTCTCGTCGTCGTCGAGCAGGTCGTCCTCGTCATCGGCGGTGTCGCAGCACTCGGCGATGCGCCCGACGACGTCGACGACGGCGGCCAGCTCGTCGACGGCCCAGCGGTCCGGGTTCTCCGCGACCACGTCGTAGACGCCGTCCAGGTCGAACCGGTGGTCCTCGTCGGGGGTCAGGTCGCCGGCGTCGAGCCCGGCCACGACCGGCCAGACCGGGTGGTCGGCGAGGTCGTGGTCGGTGCTGGCGCGGCAGAAGGCGGCCAGCGCGGCCGGGGAGGGGAACAGGTGGACGACGGCCTTGGTGACGCCGTCCTCGGGGTCGTCGTCGTTCAGGTCGGCGGGCACGTCGACCGTGCTGCCGAGGAACGCCTGCCACTCCTCGCCGTCCTCCTCCCAGGGAGGAGCCCAGAGCGTGTAGCCCGTGCGGTCGTCGAGGGTGAGGGCGATGGGGACGATGCTGGGCCTGGCCACCCGCCCATCCTGCCCGGTGGACCTGCGCGCGCGCACTGCGGTCCCCGACCCGTGGCCCCGGTGCCGGATCCCGCCGCCGGTTCGCGAGCGCCGGGGAGCGGCGGGGCCCGGCTACACGCCCATCGGGTGCCAGACCGACTTGGTCTCCAGGAACGGCGTCATCCGGCTGAGACCGGGGTCCGCGGTCCAGTCCGGCTCCTCCGCCGGAGCCCGCAGCACGCGCTTGATCGTGCCGGCGGCCGAGCGCTCCAGCTCCATCGCCAGCGGGCCGTGCGCACCGGCCAGGTCGATCGCGTCGACGTCGGCGTGCTCGGCCAGCCAGGGCCCGATCTCCGCGGCGTCGCCGGTGAGCAGGTTGACCACACCGCCGGGGACGTCGGAGGTGGCGAGCACCTCGCCCAGGGTGATGGCCGGCAGCGGGCGCTCCTTGGCGGAGACGACGACGGCGGTGTTGCCCCCGGCGAGCACCGGCGCGAGCACGCTGACCAGCCCGAGCAGGCTCGACCGCTGCGGAGCCAGGACGGCGACCACGCCGGTCGGCTCGGGAGTGGAGAAGCCGAAGTACGGGCCGGCGACCGGGTTGCTGCTGCCCAGGACGGCCGCGAGCTTGTCGGTCCACCCGGCGTACCAGACCCACCGGTCGATCGCGGCGTCCACGGCGGCCCGGGCCTTGGCGCCGGACAGCCCCTCGCCGGCGGCCACCTCCTCGGCGAACTGGGCGGCCCGGCCCTCCATCACCTCGGCGACCCGGTAGAGCACCTGCCCGCGGTTGTAGGCGGTGGCGCCGGACCACTTCGGGAAAGCGCCGCGGGCGGCGACGACGGCGTCCCGGGCGTCCTTGCGGGAGGCCCAGGCGGCGTTGGCCAGGAAGTGGCCCTTGGCGTCGTGCACCTCGTAGGTGCGGCCGGACTCCGAGCGGGGGAACGCCCCGCCCAGGTAGAGCTTGTAGGTCTTGCGGACGGCGAGGCGGTCGGTCACTTGGCGTCTCCCGTCGAGAGGTAGGCGGCCAGCCCCTGCCGGCCGCCCTCGCGGCCGTAGCCGGACTGCTTGTAGCCGCCGAACGGCGAGGTGGGGTCGAGCTCGTTGAAGGTGTTGGCCCACACCACACCGGCCCGCAGCTGGTCGGCGATCTTAAGGATGCGGGAGCCCTTCTCCGACCAGATGCCGGCCGACAGCCCGTAGGTGCTGTTGTTGGCCTTCGCGACCGCCTCGTCGGGGGTGCGGAAGGTGAGCACGGACAGCACCGGGCCGAAGACCTCGTCGCGGGCGATGCGGTGCGCCGCCGAGACGTTGGTGAAGATCGTCGGGGGGAACCAGAACCCGCGGTCGGGGAGGTCGCAGGCCGGCTGCCAGCGCTGGGCGCCCTCGGCCTCGCCGATCTCGGCCAGCTCCCGGATCCGGGCCAGCTGGGCCGCGGAGTTGATCGCGCCCAGGTCGGTGTTCTTGTCCAGCGGGTCGCCGACGCGCAGGGTGCCGATCCGCCGCTGCAGCGCCGCGATGACCTCGTCGTGCACCGACTCCTGCACCAGCAGGCGCGAGCCCGCGCAGCAGACGTGGCCC
The DNA here is from genome assembly GCF_054050755.1 of Modestobacter sp. SYSU DS0511. NCBI lineage: Bacteria > Bacillati > Actinomycetota > Actinomycetes > Geodermatophilales > Geodermatophilaceae > Modestobacter > Modestobacter sp. SYSU DS0511. The sequence goes on along the minus strand of NZ_JBJGZY010000003.1, from coordinate 74,407 downwards.
TGGTTGAAGAAGATGCCGCGGACGATCCCCTCGACGGCCTGGTCGACCGGGGCATCGTCGAAGACGATGTTGGCGGCCTTGCCGCCGAGCTCCAGGGTGAGCCGCTTGCCGGTGCCGGCGACCGAGCGGGCGATCTCCCGGCCGACCTCGGTGGAGCCGGTGAAGGCGACCTTGTCGACGTCGGGGTGGGCGACCACGGCCCGGCCCGTGGCGCCCGCGCCGGTCACGATGTTGACCACGCCGGGCGGCAGGTCGGCCTGCTGGCACACCTCGGCGAACAGCAGCGCGGTCAGCGGGGTGGTCTCCGCGGGCTTGAGGACGACGGTGTTGCCGGCCGCGAGTGCGGGAGCGACCTTCCACGCCAGCATGAGCAACGGGAAGTTCCACGGGATGACCTGGCCGGCCACGCCGAGCGGCCGCGGGGTCGGCCCGAGCCCCGCGTGCTCCAGCTTGTCGGCCCAGCCCGCGTGGTAGAAGAAGTGCGCCGCGGCGAGCGGAACGTCGACGTCCCGGCTCTCCCGGATCGGCTTGCCGTTGTCGAGGCTCTCCAGGACGGCGAACTCCCGGGCCCGTTCCTGCAGCAGCCGGGCGATGCGGAACAGGTACTTGCCGCGGTCGGCCGGGCGCATCGGCCCCCAGACCCGGGTGAACGCGCGGCGGGCGGCGCGGACGGCGCGGTCGACGTCCTCCTCGGACCCCACGGCGACCTCGCTGAGCACCTCCTCGGTGGCCGGGTTGACGGTCTTCAGCGGGGTGCCGGCGCCAGGGGTGAACTCACCGTCGACGAACAGGCCGTAGCTGGGCTCGAGGTCGACGATGGAGCGGGACTCCGGGGCCGGCGCGTACTCGAACAGGCTCGAGGTGGGGGAGGTCATCAGTCCACGCTCACGTGGTCGGGGCCGGAGTAGTGGCCGGTGCGGAGCTTCTGGCGCTGCAGGAGCAGGTCGTTGAGCAGGCTGGAGGCGCCGAGGCGGAACCAGTCGGGGGAGAGCCAGTCGGCACCGGCGGTCTCGTTGACCAGCACCAGGTGCTTGACGGCGTCCTTCGTGGTCCGGATGCCGCCGGCTGGCTTGACGCCGACCTGGCGGCCGGTGGCGGCGCGGAAGTCGCGGACCGCCTCCATCATCACCAGGCAGACCGGCAGCGTGGCGGCGGGGGAGATCTTGCCGGTGGAGGTCTTGATGAAGTCGCCGCCGGCGAGCATCGCCAGCCACGAGGCGCGACGGACGTTGTCCAGCGTGACCAGCTCGCCGGTCTCCAGGATGACCTTGAGGTGCGCGGGTCCGCAGGCCTCCTTCACCGCGACGATCTCCTCGAACACGTCGAGGTAGCGGCCGGACAGGAACGCCCCGCGGTCGATGACCATGTCGATCTCGTCGGCGCCGTTCGCGACCGCGTCCCGGACGTCGGCGAGCTTGACCGCCCGGCTGGCGCGGCCGCTGGGGAAAGCGGTGGCGACGGCGGCGACGTTGATGTCGGTGCCGGCCAGCGCCTCCTTGGCCACTCCGGCGAGGTCGCCGTAGACGCAGACCGCGGCGACGGCCGGGCAGGTGAGGTCCTCCGGATCGGGGCGGCGGGCCTTGGCGGCGAGGCTGCGCACCTTGCCGGGGGTGTCGGCGCCCTCGAGGGTGGTCAGGTCGACCATCGAGATCGCGGTGTCGATCGCCCAGGCCTTCGCGGTGCTCTTGATCGAACGGGAGCCCAGAACGGCGACCCGCTGCTGGGCGCCCACCTGGTCGACGCCGGGCAGCCCGTGCAGGAAGGCGCGGAAGGCGTCGTCCGAGCGGGTCACGTCGGCGAACGGGTCGGGTGGGGTGCCCGGGGCGCCGCCGGACCCGGCCAGCGCGTTCGGGTCGAGCACGTGGGTCATGCCGGGCATTCTCCACTGCCCGGTGACAACTCCTCGGGGCTCACCCTGCCGCCGTCTGGTGGTGGGCCCGTGCCCGGCGTCGGCGGCCGGCCTCGTCGGAGCGGTCCGGTGGCTCTCCCCAGCGCTCCGGGGGAGTCCGTCAAGAACCGTCGCGGATCTGTGGACAGGCATCTGAGCTGGGGCTCCGCCCGGTGAGCGGGGTCGTGGGGCGGTAGACTTCGAACACACATTCGAATGACGCAGGGGGTGTCCGTGGGCGAGTCGTTGACCCTGGACGCCCCCGCACCGAACGTGGCGGCCGAGCTGCCGGCCGATGACGTGTTCGGGTCGGAGCTGCTGTCGGCGTTGGACTCGCTGGCGGCCGAGGAGCTGCAGGGGCTCACGAACAAGCGGACCCTGGATCGGACGGCGCTGCTGGTGTCGGTGGCGAACCGGGTCGCGGCGGAGTTGACCCGCACGGTCCGGCACGCGGAGTCCACCCAGGCCGCCGAGCACGACGGGCTCAAGAGCATGCGGTCGTGGTTGATCGGGCATGCGCGGCTGGCCCCGGCCGAGGCGTCGCGGGTGGTGCGGGCGGGGCGGGTGCTGGAGTTCTTCCCGGTGTTGGCGGCGGAGTTCGCGGCGGGGGAGGTGACCGCGGCGCAGGTGAACGTGGTGGCGGAGAAGGTGGGGCCCGGCGAGGTCGCCGCAGCCGAGGCGCAGGGGGTCGATCTGGGCGCGTTCGACCAGACGTGGGCGCAGATCGCGGCCGGGGCGCCGCATGAGGTGCTGAAGACCGCGGTGGCGCTGTTCGACGCCGCGCTGGATCCGGATGGGCCGGAGCCCGACCCCACGGAGGGGCGGCGGTTGTCGATCGCCAAGCATGCCGATGGCAGCGTCACCGGCCGGTTCGACCTGGACGCCGTCGGTGGGGAGAAGCTGCAGGCGGCGGTGGAGTCGCTGGTGCAGGCGAACCGGCCGAAGGGTGACACCCGGACGCGGTCCCAGCAGCAGGCTGATGCGCTGGTGCAGTTGTGCGACAACCAGCTCGCCTCCGGTGGCCTGCCGACGCTGCGGACGGTGAAGCCGCACGTGGTCGTCGGGATCGACCTGGACGACCTCGTCGACGACGCGACCGGCCCGGGGGCTGCGCAGACGGGGTTCGGGGCGACCATCTCCGCCGCCCGCGCCCGCTACCTCGCCTGTGACGGCAGCGTCTCCCGGATCGTGATGGGGCCTGACGGTGTGCCGCTGGACCTGGGCCGGGACTACCGGGTCGTCACCCCCGGACTCCGCAAGGCGGTCGAGCGGCGGGACAAGGGCTGCGTGTTCACCGGCTGCGGCGCCCCGACCTGGTGGTGCGATGTCCACCACCTCGTCCACTGGCTGCACGGCGGCGAGACCAACCTGAGCAACTCCGCGCTGCTGTGCGAACGGCACCACACCAAGGTCCACCACGGATTCCGGGTCCAGCGACAACCCGACGGCCGATGGCGCACCTGGCGACCCGACGGCACCGAGATCCTCATCGGACCACTGCTCACCTGAACCGGTTGCGCGCGTCCCGACCCTGATCGAGTGAACTCCGAACGGCTCGCATCAGGTGAGTGCCGTTCGTTCACGGGCGATGGGTGAAACGAGTGACCCACAAGTCTGGGAGCACCTGGATGTCTTCTGTCGCGGTGAAGCCCACCGACTCGTACAGGGCACGCGCGGGCAGGTTGTCGCGTCCCGTGGACACCACGGTCACCCGCCCGTCCGCCCGCCGGAGCACCTCGCGTACGAGTGCCCTGCCGAGACCGCTGCGGTGCATGGCGGGAGCGACCACAAGCCGGTCGACGTCAACGGTCACCGGGTCGGCCGTCCAGGCCAGTGCACCGACGAGGCGCCCGTCGATCCAGCTGCCCAACCACGAGAGATCGGCGTCCCTCAGCTGCCGGAGGTCCTCGTGCAGCCCCGGGATCCGGTCGTCGCCGATCAGCTCGGCTTCGACGGCGTAGGCGGCCCGCTGCAAGGTCAGCAGCTCGACAGCCAGTGCATCCTCCGTCGCCGGCGCCAGGTCACTGATCAGCACGCCCGAAGTGTCGCAGCGAGACATCCCGGCCGGGAAACGCGTCGCGTCCACGGGCGGGTGCGTGCTCTCCTGCTGGTGTGGAGACGTTCGTCGAGGTCGCCCCGGGCGCCCGGCTCTGGACGGAGGTGACCGGGCCGGCGGACGGCTCGCCGCTGCTGCTCGTCATGGGCGCCAACGCCTCCGGCCGCACGTGGCCTCACGACCTGGTCCGCGCGCTGGGTGAACGGCACCGGGTCGTCCGGTACGACCACCGGGACACCGGGCGGTCGACCTGGGCCTTCGACGAGCGGCCCTACGCCGTGCGCGACCTCGCCGAGGACGCGGTGCGGGTGCTGGACGCACTCGGCATCGCACGCGCTCACGTGGTGGGCATGTCGATGGGCGGCACGCTCGTCCAGCTCCTCCTGCTCGACCACCCGGATCGGCTCCGCTCGGCCACGGTCTTCGCGACCGCGGTGCTGGAGGGCGTCGCGGCGCCCGCGCCCTTCACCGAGACCGACCCGTGGCTGCTGGAGCTGTGGGAGCACCTGGCGGACCCGCGCGACCGGGACGCCGAGATCGCCTGGCGGGTCGAGCACTGGCGGCTGCTGAACGGCGCCGACGTCCCCTTCGACGGCGAGGAGTTCCGCCGGATGGAGGAACGGGTGATCGCGCACGCCGGTCGGCACGACAACCCGGCGGCGCACGCGCGGGCCGATCAGGCCGGGCTGGCCCGCGGTGCGGAGCTCGCCCGGGTGACGGTCCCGACGCTGGTCGTCGAGGCGCCGAACGACCCGATCAACCCGCCGCCGGCGGCCCGTCGCATCGCCGAGGCCGTCCCCGGCGCCCACCTCGTGACCGTCCCGGGCATGGGGCACGCGCTGCCGTCGCCGGTGCTCCCGCCGCTGGCCGCCGCCGTGCTGGCACACACTGGACGCGTGGACGCGGGAAGGTGAGCTGCCGCCGCCCGCTGCTCAGGGCGGCTCGGTGACGGGGTGGTGCACCGCCGCCGGAACCCGGCCGGGCGTCAGCGCGAGGCGCGCAGCACCTGCTCCAGCGACCGCGCCGGGTGACCGGTGAGCTCTGCGACGTGATCGGTGACGCCGGCCAGTGAACCGTCCGCGATCGCCGTGTAGGTCGACACCCACGCCTCGACCTCCCAGTCGGGCGCGCCGTAGGAGGCGCGGGACGCGTACGCCTCGTCGAGGGTCTCCGGGACGTAGCGGGTCGCCCTCCCGGTGACCGCGCTGACCGTGTCGGCCACCTCGTGGAGCGTCAGCGCCTCCGGCCCGGTCAGCGACCAGGTGCGCCCGCCGTGGGCAACCGGGTCACGGAGGACGGCGACCGCAGCGTCCGCGACGTCGTCCCGGGCCACCGCCGCCACCCGACCGTCGCCAGCCGGGCCGCGGATCACGCCGTCCTGCCCGACGAACTCCACGAGCGAGTCCAGGTAGAACTGGTCGCGGAGGAACGTGGCCGGCAGCCCGAGCGCACGGATGTGCTGCTCGGTCGCCCAGTGGTCGCGGGCCAGCGTGAAGGTCGCCTCCGCCGCGGCGCCCTCGAAGGACGTGTAGACCAGGTGCTCGACCCCGGCGTCGGCCGCGGCGTCGAGGAAGCTGCGGTGCTGGTCGACCCGGTCAGCGGTCTCCGAGGCCGACACCATCAGCACGACCGGCACGCCCGCCAGTGCCTCGCGCACCGCCTCCCGGTCGCCGTAGGGCGCCCGGACGACGGTCGTTCCCGGCAGCTGCGGTGCCCGGGAGGGGTCACGGACCAGCAGCTGCTGCGGCACCCCGGCCTCGGCGAGCAGTCGTGCAACACGGCCGCCGAGGTGGCCGGTCGACCCGGTGACGGCGATCGGGGCACCAGACACGAGGGACTCCCTGGGTGCTCGGAACGGATGCCGTCCGGCGGACCGGGACGCCGATGCGCCGCCCAGCCTGCCACCGCAGCCCCGACCGGTCATCCGGTGGACCGAGCCCTGGTCGCGGCCACCGGACCGATGAGTCCGGCGCCGCCCCGCAGTCCTCGTCGGTGACCGACGTCCGCCGTCCCGTGCGAGGAACCGTGCCCGAGCCCCGCGTCGCCATGCTCTCCGAGGTCGCCGCGCAGCGGCACGCCCTCGCCGACCTCCTCGACACCCTGCACCGTCACGAGTGGGCCGCGCCCTCGCTCTGCCGTGGCTGGACGGTGCACGACGTGCTCGCCCACCTCACCCTCTCCACCCGGCAGTCCACCGCCGGCATGGTGCTGCGCATCCTGCGGGCCCGCGGCGACTTCGACCGGGCCGAGGCGCGCGCCGCCCGGCACCGCGCCACCGCGCACCCGCCGGCCGTGCTCACCGCCCAGCTGCGCGAGACCGCCGCACTCGACCGCCGCGTCGGCATGTCCAGCCGGTGGGACCCGCTGGTCGACGTCCTGGTGCACAGCCAGGACATCGCCCGACCGCTCCGGCGCCGGCTCCCCACCCCACCCGCGCTCGCCGTCCCGGCGTTGGAGCACGTCTGGACCAACGTCTTCTACGGCCGCCCGGCCCGGCGGCTGCACGGGCTCCGGCTGGTCGGCACCGACACCGACTGGGCCGCGGGGCAGGGTGCCGAGGTCCGCGGTTGCGCCGGGGACCTGCTGCTGCTCGCCACCGGCCGGCCGGTCGCCGCAACCGGGGTCACCGGACCGGGGGCCGGGGAGGCCGCCGCCCGGCTCCGCTCCTGACCGATGCCTGCAGGCCGATACGGTGTGCGCCGTGCAGCTGACCGTCGTCGACCACCCGATCGCCCGCGCCCGCCTGTCCCGGATGCGCGACGAGCGCACGGACAACGCCGCGTTCCGCGCCGCCCTGCGCGAGCTCACCCAGATGCTGGTCTACGAGGCCACCCGCGACCTCGAGATCGCCGAGGAGTCGATCACCACCCCGGTCACCGACACCATCGGCTACCGGCTGGCCGGTCCGCCGCTGATCGTCCCGGTGCTCCGTGCCGGACTCGGCATGGCCGACACCGCGCACGGCATGCTGCCGGAGTCGCAGATGGGCTTCGTCGGCCTGGCCCGCAACGAGGTCACCTTCCAGCCCGAGGCCTACATGGCCTCGCTGCCGGAGTCGCTGGTCGGCCGGGCGGTCTTCGTCCTCGACCCGATGCTGGCCACCGGCGGCTCGCTGGTGCACTGCTGCACCCTGCTCACCGACCGCGGCTGCACCGACATCACCGTGCTGTGCGCGCTCGCCGCTCCCGAGGGCATCGAGCGCCTGGAGGTCAGCGGCCTGCCGCTGCGCGTCTTCACCGCCAGCGTCGACCAGGGCCTGGACGAGAACGCCTACATCGTCCCGGGCCTGGGCGATGCCGGTGACCGCCAGTTCGGCGCCGTCTGACCACGACGGAGTGAGCATCGCAGCGAGGAACGAGCGAGGAGCGGAGCGGAGTGACCGTGGGCAGACCCAGGGACGTGGCCTGATGCGGTTCGGGGTGCTGGGCACCGGCCACTGGGCACGCACGGTGCACGCCGCCTCCCTGGCGGAGCACCCCGACGCCGAGCTGGCCGGGGTCTGGGGCCGCGACCTGGCCAAGGCGAAGGCGGTGGGCGCGGAGTTCGACGTCGCCGGCACCGACGACCTCGACGCGCTGCTCGCCGACGTCGACGCCGTCAGCGTCGCCGTCCCGCCGGACGTGCAGGTGCCGCTGGCCGAGCGCGCCGCCGCCGCGGGCAAGCACCTCCTGCTGGAGAAGCCGGTGGGGCTGACGCTCGCGGCCGCCGACCGGGTGGTCACCGCGGTCGGGACCGCCGGCGTCGCCTCGGTCGTCTTCTTCACCAGCCGCTTCCGGACGGCGACCTCCACCTGGCTGCAGGAGGCGAGCCGCACCACCCTGGCCGGCGGCGCGGTCACCTGGCTGGGCTCGCTGGCCGGCAGCCCCTTCGACTCCGCGTGGCGGCGGCAGCACGGCGCGCTGTGGGACGTCGGCCCGCACGCCCTGGCGCTGCTCGTCCCCACCCTCGGACCCGTGCGCACCGTGCAGGCCGGCGCCGGGCAGGGCGACACCGTGCACCTGGTCCTCGGCCACGACGACGGGCGGGCGAGCACCGTCACGCTGTCGCACACCGCCGCCGGGCTGTCGGCGGGCATCGACGTGTGGGTGCACGGCGACGCCGGCCGGCTGGTGCTGCTGCCGGAGTCCGACACCGCGGTCGCCGCGCACCGGGTCGCGGTCGACGAGCTGCAGGCCGCCGCGCTCACCGGCGGCGCCCACCCCTGCGACGCCGCCTTCGGCCGGGACGTCGTCCGGGTGCTCGAGACCGCGCAGCGGGCCCTGGCCAGCGGCTGCCGGGAGACCGTCGCCGCCTGACCCGCAACGACGGCCGGGTCGGCCCCGCCGCTTGGTACGTCCCCACCGGGCGGATCCAGCGCAGCGACTGGTGGCTGCGCTACGTGCTCGTCATCCTGCTCATCGGGGTGCTCGCCTCGCTGGTCGACGCCTCGACCTTCCCCGACGCGTTCCCCCGTTTCCAGGACCGGGAGAACGTCCTCGACGTCGCCGACCTGCTGTGGGCCTTCCCCAGCCAGGGCGGGCCGGTGACCGTGCTGGCTGCGCTGGTGCTGGTCGTGCCGAACGTCGCGGCCACCGTCACCCGGCTGCACGACCGCGACCACTCCGCCTGGTGGCTGCTGTGGGCGGCGCTGCCCGTGATCGGCTGGCTCGTCCTGTTCCTCACCTGCGGCTTCCTCGGGACGCAGCAGCACCCCAACCGCTACGGCCGCCCGCCCGCCTGACCGCCGGCGAGCGCCTCGCCCGGCCGGGGGACAGACGCCACCCTGCGTGATCGGCACGATGAAGTGCCGGCCCTCCGGACGGCGTCGGTCCGCAACGACGGTGAGGTCTTGTGAACATCGCCCAGTGGTACGTGTCCCGCGGCCGGATTCCCCGCCGCACCTTCTGGCTGCACTACTTCCTGCCGATCACGGCCGCCAGCCTGGTGCTGCAGCTCGTCGTCATGACGACCGTGGGCTCCACGGCACCACCGGTCGACGACGGGGGTGGCATCCCCGGCATCTTCTGGGTGTTCCTCGTCTTCTGGCTGGCCGCCCTCCCGCCGTCGATCTCGTCCCAGGCGACCCGCCTGCACGACCGGGGGCACTCGGCTTGGTGGCTGTTGTTCCTCCTGCTGCCGGTGGTCGGCCCGATCGTGCTTCTCGTGCAGATGTGCCTGCCGGGAGAGGAGCGCACCAACGACTACGGCCCGCCGCCGGCCGGCGAGCGGGTGCCCGAGCCGGGCTACCCGCAGAGCTACCGCTGACCACCCCGCCGCCGCCCGGCCGAGGGCGGCGGCGGGTGGCGGGCGCTACAGCCCCAGCGCGGCGGACATCTCCGTGCGCAGCCGGTCCAGCTCCGCCGCGGCGCGCTCGCGGGCGGCGGGCAGCCCGGCGGCGTCGGCCACCGGGACGACGACCTCCAGGTAGGCCTTGAGCTTGGGCTCGGTGCCGCTGGGCCGCACGACCACCCGGACGGCGTCGCCGGTCAGCCGCACCGCGTCGACCGGCGGGTCGGCGTGCGCCAGGTCGGTGGCCTGGACGTCCCGGCCGAGCAGCTGCGCCGGGGGCGTGGCGCGCAACCGGGCCATCGCCCCGGAGATCACCGAGAGGTCCTCCACCCGCACCGCCAGCGGCCCGGTGGCGAACAGCCCGTGCTCCACCGCCAGCTCGTCGAGCCGGTCGGTCAGCGTCCGGCCGTCCGCGCGCAGCTCGGCGGCGAGCAGCGCCACGGCCAGCGCCGCGGAGATGCCGTCCTTGTCGTGCGCGACCCCCGGGGTGACCGCGTAGCCCAGCGCCTCCTCGTAGCCGAACGCCAGCGGCGCCCCGGCCGAGCCGGCCCGGATGATCCACTTGAAGCCGGTGGGGGTCTGCTCGAACGGCGCGCCGTGCGCGCGGGCGAGCGCGCCCAGCAGCGACCCGCTCACCAGCGAGCAGGCGTAGGTGCCGCGCACGCCGCGGCGCAGCAGCCAGTCGCCCAGCAGCGCGCCGACCTCGTCGCCGGTCAGCTGGCGCCCGCCCACGACCACCGAGCAGCGGTCGGCGTCGGGGTCCTCGGCGATCGCGACGTCGGCGCCGGCCTGCTCGGCGCGGGCCACGAGCAGGTCGACCGCGCCCGGCTCCTCCGGGTTGGGGAACGCGACGGTCGGGAACGCCGGGTCGGGCCGGTCCTGCTGCGGCACGGTGTGCAGCGGCCCGAAGCCGGCCGCCTCGAACACCCGTCGGGTGGTGGCCGACCCGACACCGTGCATGGCGGTGTAGGCGACGGTGAGCTGCTGCCGGTCGGCGAGCGCCACCCGGCCGGGCTCCAGCGCGTCGACGACGGCGGTCACGTAGTCGGTCTCGACGTCGTCGCCGCAGGTGACCCAGTCGTCGCTGCGCGGCAGCGACCGCAGCGATCCGACGGCGGCGATCGCGGCCTCGATCTCCCGGTCGGCCGGCGGCACCAGCTGCGCGCCGTCGCCGAGGTACACCTTGTAGCCGTTGTCCTGCGGCGGGTTGTGGCTGGCGGTCACCATGATCCCGGCGACCGCGCCCAGGTGCCGGACGGCGAACGACAGCACCGGGGTGGGCAGCGGCCGGGGCAGCACCTGGACGGCGAACCCGGCCCCGGCCAGCACCTCGGCGGACAACCGGGCGAACTCGTCGGAGCGGTGCCGGGCGTCGAAGCCGATGACGACGCCACCACCGGCGTGCCCGGCGTCGCGCAGCCAGGCACCCAGCCCGGCGGCCGCGCGGGTGACCACGGCGGCGTTCATCCCGGCCGGGCCCGCGCGCAGCGGGCCGCGCAGCCCGGCGGTGCCGAAGGTGAGCGGGCCGGCGAACCTGCGCACCAGCTCGGAGATGTCGCCCGCCTCGATCAGCGCCTCGATCTCGGCCCGGTCGCCGTCGTGCGGGTCGTCGTCGGCCCAGGCGCGGGCGGTGGTCAGCACGTCGGTCACCGCTGCTGCCTCTCGATGCCCTCGGTGGCGGTGGCGGTGTCGGTGTCGGACGTCGGGGCGTCGAAGGAGGCGAGGGTGTACTCCCCGCCCACGCGGGTGTGCACCGGATCGGTGGGGTCGGGCTCCCCGTGCGCGGCGATCAGCGCGGCGGCGTAGCGCTCGGCGTCGTCGACCGGCCGGTAGCCCAGCGCCCGGGCCGCGGTGAGGTCCCACCAGTTGCGGGTGTTGTCCGACACGCCCCAGACCACGGCGAAGCCCGGGGAGGGAGCGCGCAGCGCGGCGTCGACCAGGCCCACCTGGTCGGTGGGGGACAACCAGGTGGCCAGCTGGCGCAGCGTCGTCGGCTCGGGGAAGGCGCTGCCGATGCGCAGGCAGACGACGTCCATCCCGTAGCGGTCGACGTACAGCGCGCCGAGGCCCTCCATCGCCACCTTGGAGACCCCGTAGTAGGTGTCCGGGCGGTGCGGCGCGTCGGCCTCACGGAGCAGACCCTGCCCGGGGCGCGGGGTGTACCCGGTGGCGTGGTTGCTGCTGGCCAGCACGACCCGCCGGACGCCGGCGCGGCGGGCGGCCTCCAGCGCGCAGTACGTGCCCTCGATGTTCGCCGATCGGATCGCCGGCCAGGGGGACTCACCGGAGATGCCGGCGAGGTGGACGACGGCGCTCGCCCCCGCGGTGGCCTCGACCACCGCGTCCAGGTCGGTGACGTCGGCGACGACGGTCTCCTCGCCCGGGCGCGGCTCGGTGATCGGGGCGACGTCCAGGCTGCGCAGCGCCCACCCGCGCTCGGGCAGCCCGCCCCGCAGCACGGTGCCGATGCGGCCCGCGGCGCCGGTGACCAGCACCGGCCCGGGAGACGTCACGGCATGCGCCCGATCAGCTGCACCAGGAACTCCCCGAGCCGGCCGGCGGCGGCCTTGCCTGCCTCCAGGACCTCCAGGTGGTCCAGCGCCTCGCCGGTGATCCCGGCCGCGGCGTTGGTGACCATCGACAGCCCGACCACCTCCATGCCCGCGGCCCGGGCGGCGATCGCCTCGAGCGCCGTCGACATGCCGACCAGGTCGGCGCCGAGGGTGGTGAGCATCCGGATCTCCGCCGGGGTCTCGAAGTGCGGGCCGGGCAGGGCGGCGTAGACGCCCTCGGCCAGCGACGGGTCGATCTCCTTGGCCAGGGTGCGCAGCCGGGCGGAGTAGAGATCGGTGAGGTCGACGAAGGTGGCGCCGACCAGCGGCGAGCGCGCGGTCAGGTTCAGGTGGTCGCTGATCAGCACCGCCTGCCCGACCCGGTGCTCGGGCCGCAGGCCGCCGGCGGCGTTGGTCAGCACGACGGTGCCCACCCCGGCGGCGGCGGCGGTGCGGATGCCGTGGACCACCGGCTCGACCCCGCGGCCCTCGTACAGGTGGGTGCGGCCCAGGAACAGCAGCACCTTGCGGTCGCCCACCCGGACCGAGCGGATCTGCCCGCCGTGACCGGTGACGGTGGGGGCGGCGAAGCCGGGGAGGTCACCGATGGCGACGCTCGCCAGCGTCTCGCCGAACGCGTCGGCGGCCGGCGCCCAGCCCGAGCCCATGACGACGGCGACGTCGTGGCCCCCGCCGACGGCGGCGGTCAGCTGTTCGGCGGCCCGGGCGGCCAGCGCGGTGGGATCGGGGACAGGTGCTTCGGGTGCAGGTGCTGCGGTGGGCTCGCTCACCTGCGCGAGCATAGGGACCGGGCCGGACACCGCACCCGCTCGCACGACCGGCGGTCCGCCCACCCCGCTCCTAGACTCACCGGGTGCAGATCCCCTTCCACTCGTCCGAACGCGCCTCCCTGGGAGTGGAGTGGGAACTCCAGCTGGTCGACCGGGAGACCGGTGAGCTGACCTCCGGTGCCACCGAGATCCTGGCCGAGATCACCCCCGACGGGCTCGAGGAGCACCCGAAGGCCAAGCACGAGCTGCTGCAGTCGACGGTCGAGGTCATCACCGGGATCTGCACCACCGTGGCCGAGGCCAAGGCCGACCTGGCAGCCACCCTCGCCGAGGTCGTCGCGGCGGCCGACCGGCGCGGCCTGGACCTGATGTGCGCGGGCAGCCACCCCTACACCCGCTGGGACACCCAGGAGATCTCGCCGAAGGAGCGGTACGCCGAGCTGGTCGAGCGGATGCAGTGGCCGGCCCGGCGGCTGCAGATCTTCGGCGTCCACGTGCACGTGGGCGTGCGCTCGCCGGACAAGGCGATGCCGATCGTCAACGCGCTGCTGCAGTACGTGCCGCACCTCCTGGCGCTGTCGGCGTCCTCGCCGTTCTGGTCCGGCTGCGACACGGGGCTGGCCTCGGTGCGCACCAAGGTGTTCGAGGGCATGCCGACCGCGGGGCTGCCGTACCAGCTCACCGACTGGGCCGGGTTCGAGGAGTACATGGGCACGCTCATCGCCGCCGGGGCGATCGAGAGCGTCCGCGAGGTGTGGTGGGACGTGCGGCCGCACCCGGACTTCGGCACGGTCGAGCTGCGGATCTGCGACGGCCTGCCCACCCTCGACGAGATCGGTGCGGTCGCCGCCGTGGCCCAGTGCCTGGTCGAGCAGCTGGACACCCAGCTCGACCGCGGCTACACCCTGCCCACCCCGGCCGGCTGGATCGTCCGGGAGAACAAGTGGCGGGCGGTGCGCTACGGCCTGGACGCGCAGATCGTCGTCGACGAGCAGGGCACCGTTGCCCCCGTGCGGGAGGCGCTGGCCGAGCTGGTCGAGGAGCTGCTGCCCACCGCGCGCAAGCTCGGCTGCGAGGCCGAGCTGCTCGACGTCCGCCGGGTGCTGGCCGTCGGTGGGTCCTACCAGCGGCAGCGGGCGGTCGCCGCCGCGCACGGCGGAGACCTGCGCCCGGTCGTGGACAGCCTGGTCGCCGAGCTGCGCGACGGCCTGCCCGACGTCGACCCCGCCGGGGAGCCGCGGTGAGCGAGGCCCCCTCCCCGGACGACGCCGGCGCCCGGCTCGACGACTGGGCCCGGGAGCACCACCCGGAGCTGGTCGCCGTCCGCCGGCACCTGCACGCCCACCCCGAGCTCGGGTTCGCCGAGCACGAGACGACCGCCCACCTCGAGCAGCGGCTGTCCGCGGCCGGGCTGCGTCCGCGGCGGCTGCGCAGCGGCACCGGCCTGGTGTGCGACGTGCCCGGCGACCCCGACGGCCCGGTCGTCGTGCTGCGTGCCGACATCGACGCGCTGCCGCTGGCCGACCTCAAGGACGTGCCCTACCGCTCGACCCGCGAGGGCCTCTGCCACGCCTGCGGGCACGACGTGCACACCACGGTGCTGCTCGGCGTCGCGCTGGCGCTCGCCGCGCAGGAGCGGCTGCCCGGCACCGTGCGCTGCGTCTTCCAGCCGGCCGAGGAGCAGCTGCCCGGCGGCGGCCTGGTGGTGGTCGACGAGGGGGTGCTGGCCGGCGCCACCCGGGCGTTCGCGCTGCACTGCGACCCCTCGCTGCCGGTCGGGCAGGTGGGGCTCCGCAACGGCGCGATCACCGCCGCCTGCGACCGGGTCGAGGTCACCCTGACCGGGCCCGGCGGGCACACCGCCCGGCCGCAGCTCACCGTGGACCTGGTGCACGCGCTGGGCCGGGTGGTCACCGACGTCCCCGGGCTGCTCTCCCGCGTGGTCGACCCGCGGGCGAGCCTGTCGCTGGTCTGGGGGGCGATCAGCGCCGGTGTCGCGGCGAACGCCATCCCGCAGACCGGCACGCTGCGCGGCACGCTGCGGGTGCTGGACCGGTCGGTGTGGAGCGAGGCGGAGGGCCTGGTCCACCGGCTGGTCACCGAGGTGGCGGCCGGGTCGGGCGCGGAGGTCGCCATCGAGTACGTGCGGGGCGTGCCGCCGGTGGTCAACGACCCGCGCAGCGTGGCGCTGCTGCGCGGGGCCGCGATCGAGACCGTCGGCGGCGAGGGGGTCGTCCTCTCCCCGCAGAGCATGGGCGGGGAGGACTTCGGCTGGTTCGCCGAGGTGCTGCCGATCGCGCTGGCCCGGCTGGGCACCGCCGGCTCCGGCCCGGCGCTCGACCTGCACCGCGGCACCTTCGACGTCGACGAGCGGGCGATCGGCGTCGGCGTCCGGCTGCTGGCCCGCACGGCGGTGCACGCGCTGACCGCCGACGCGGGCGTCCCCGTGGGTGACCCCGCCCGGTAGATCGTGTAGAGGTTGGGCCCACGAGTTGCACAGACGCACCGCGCGGCACCGAGAGGCGAGGACCCGACGATGAGCTCTCCCGACCAGCCGGCGGAGCGCCCGGCCGGGCCGCCCCCTGCCGAGCCGGAGACGCCGGAGGAGCTCGCGCTCGCCGCCGGCTTCCCGGCCGCCACCCGGGAGCAGTGGCGGGAGCTGGTCGCCGGGGTGCTGCGCAAGGCCGGGCGGGACGACCTGCCCGACCCGGTCGAGGACGCGCTGCGCCGGACCGTGGCCACCGGGGTCACCGTCGCGCCGCTGTACACCGCCGAGGACGTCGGCGACCTGCCCACCGCCGTCGGGGTGCCCGGGGCGCCGCCCTTCGTCCGCGGCTCGCGGGCGGGGAGCGCCGAGGTGGAGGTGCCGGCCGGGTGGGACGTCCGGCAGCGGCACGCCGACCCCGACGTCGCCCGCACCCGGGAGGCGATCGCCGCCGACCTGGAGAACGGCGTCACCTCGCTCTGGCTGGTCCTCGGCGAGGGCGCACTCCCGGTGGAGGCGCTGGGGGAGGTGCTCGCCGACGTGTACCTGGACCTCGCGCCGGTCACGCTGCAGGGCGGCGTCCCGGCTGCCGAGGCGTTCCTCGCCCTGGTCCAGGGGCGCGCCGACCTCGCACCGGGCGGCTGCCTGGGCCTGGACCCGATGGGCCTGCAGGCGGCCACGGGGGAGGCGCAGGACCTCTCCGGCCTGGCCCCCCTGGCCCGCCGCGCCCCGGCGGGCTGGCGCACCGTCGCCGTCGACGGCACGGTGTTCGCCGACGCCGGCGGGTCGGTGGTCGAGGAGCTGGGCTGCGCGATCGCGTCCGGGGTGGCCTGCCTGCGGGCGCTGACCGAGGGGGGCCTGACCGTCGAGGAGGCGTTCGGCCAGCTGGAGTTCCGGCTCTCCGCCGGGGTCGACCAGTTCACCACCATCGCCGCGCTGCGCGCCGCGCGCCGGCTGTGGAACCGGGTGGGCGAGGCGAGCGGGGTGGCGGCGGAGCACCGGGCGATGCGCCAGCACGCGGTCACCTCGTCGGCGATGGTCACCCGGCACGGTGCGGCGGTGAACATGCTGCGCACGACGGTCGCCTGCTTCGCCGCGGGCGTCGGCGGCGCCGACGTCGTCACGGTGCAGCCGTTCGACGCCGCGATCGGCCTGCCCGACCCGTTCGCCCGGCGGCTCGCCCGGAACACCCAGACACTGCTGCTCGAGGAGGGGTCCGTGGGCCGGGTGCTCGACCCGGCCGGCGGCTCCTGGTACGTCGAGGCGCTGACCGAGTCGATCGCCCGGGCCGCCTGGGCCTGGTTCACCGAGGTCGAGCGGGCCGGCGGGCTGCCCGCCGCGCTGGCCTCCGGGCTGGTCGGCGAGCGGATCGCCGCCGCCTGGGCGACCCGGCAGCAGCGGGTGGCGCACCGCACCGACGCGGTCACCGGCGTCACCGGGTTCCCCGACGCCGCGGAGGTGCCACCGAGCCGCCGGCCGGACCCCTGGCGGCCGCCGTCCGGGCCCGGCGGGCTGCCCCGGGTGCGCACCGCCGAGCGGTTCGAGGCGTTGCGCGACCGCGTCGAGGCCACCGAGCCGCGGCCGGCGGTGTACCTGGCCACGCTCGGCCCGGCCGCCCGGCACACCGCCCGCGCCGGGTTCGCCACGAACCTGTTCGCCGCCGGCGGGCTGCGCACGCCGACCGGCGACGGCGCCTCCGGGTTCGCCGAGGCCGGGACGACGGTGGCCTGCATCTGCGGCACCGACCGCGACTACGACGCCGACGGCGCCGCGCTGGCCGCGGAGCTGCGGGCGGCCGGTGCGACGCAGGTGTGGCTGGCCGGCACCGCCGACGTCGAGGGCGTCGACGGGCACCTGTCCACCGGCTGCGACGCCCTCGCCGTGCTGACCACCGTCCTCGACCAGCTGGAGGTCCGGCCGTGAACGCGATCCCCGACTTCGGCGACCTGGAGCTCGGCGCTCCGCAGGCGTCGGCCACCGGCACGGCCTGGGCATCGGCGTTCGCGCAGGCCACCGGGCGCACCCCGGCCGAGGCGGCCTGGCAGACCCCGGAGGGGATCGCCGTCCCGCCGCTGTACACCCCGGCCGACCTCGCCGGGCTGGACTCCCTGGCCACGTACCCGGGCATCGCGCCCTACCTGCGCGGGCCCTACCCGACGATGTACACCACCCAGCCGTGGACCATCCGGCAGTACGCCGGGTTCTCCACCGCCGCGGCGTCCAACGCCTTCTACCGGCGCAACCTGGCCGCCGGGCAGAAGGGCCTGTCGGTCGCCTTCGACCTGCCCACCCACCGCGGCTACGACTCCGACCACCCCCGGGTCGTCGGCGACGTCGGGATGGCCGGGGTGGCGATCGACTCGATCCTGGACATGCGGCAGCTCTTCGACGGCATCCCGCTGGACCGGATGAGCGTGTCGATGACGATGAACGGCGCCGTGCTGCCGGTGCTGGCGCTCTACGTCGTCGCCGCGGAGGAACAGGGGGTGAGCCCGGACCAGCTCACGGGGACGATCCAGAACGACATCCTCAAGGAGTTCATGGTCCGCAACACCTACATCTACCCGCCGCAGCCCTCCATGCAGATCATCAGCGACATCTTCGCGTTCACCTCGCAGCGGATGCCGCGGTACAACTCGATCTCCATCTCCGGCTACCACATCCAGGAGGCCGGGGCGACGGCCGACCTGGAGCTGGCCTACACCCTCGCCGACGGCGTCGAGTACCTGCAGGCGGGCAAGGCCGCGGGCCTGGACGTCGACGCCTTCGCCCCGCGGCTGAGCTTCTTCTGGGCGATCGGCATGAACTTCTTCATGGAGGTCGCGAAGCTGCGGGCCGGGCGGCTGCTGTGGGCCCGGCTGGTCCGCGAGGCCGGCGCGACGAACCCGAAGTCGATGTCGCTGCGCACCCACTCGCAGACCTCGGGCTGGTCGCTGACCGCGCAGGACGTCTACAACAACGTCGTGCGCACCTGCCTGGAGGCGATGGCCGCCACCCAGGGGCACACCCAGTCGCTGCACACCAACGCCCTGGACGAGGCGCTCGCGCTGCCCACCGACGCCTCCGCGCGGATCGCCCGCAACACCCAGCTGCTGCTGCAGCAGGAGTCCGGGACGACGCGGGTCATCGACCCGTGGGGCGGGTCGGCGTACGTGGAGAAGCTGACGAACGACCTGGCCCGCCGGGCCTGGGCGCACATCCAGGAGGTCGCCGCGCACGGGGGCATGGCGCAGGCGATCGACGACGGCATCCCGAAGCTGCGCATCGAGGAGGCCGCGGCCCGCACCCAGGCGCGCATCGACTCCGGCCGCCAGCCGGTCATCGGCGTCAACAAGTACCGGGTCGAGGCCGACGAGGCGGTCGAGGTGCTGCGGGTCGACAACGCCGACGTCCTCGCCCAGCAGAAGGCGAAGCTCGCCGAGCTGCGGGCGACCCGGGACGAGGCCGCGACCCGGGAGGCACTGGCCCGCCTCACCGACGGCGCGCGCGCCGCCGCCGAGGGGCGTCGGGGGCCCGGGCTCGAGCAGAACCTGCTGGCGCTGTCCATCGCCGCCGCGCGGGCGCGGGCGACGGTGGGGGAGATCTCCGACGCGCTGGAGGCGGTGTACGGGCGGCACGCCGGTCAGGTGCGCACCATCTCCGGTGTGTACCGCGACGAGGCCGGCGACTCCGGCGCCGTGACCGAGACCCGAGCGATGACCGACCGGTTCGCCGAGGCCGAGGGGCGCCGGCCGCGGATCCTGGTGGCCAAGATGGGCCAGGACGGGCACGACCGCGGCCAGAAGGTCATCGCCACCGCCTTCGCCGACCTCGGGTTCGACGTCGACGTCGGCCCGCTGTTCCAGACCCCGGACGAGGTCGCCCGGCAGGCGGTGGAGGCCGACGTGCACGTCGTCGGCGTCTCCTCGCTGGCCGCCGGTCACCTCACCCTGGTGCCCGCGCTGCGCGACGCGCTCGCCGAGCTGGGCGCCGACGACGTGCTGGTCGTCGTCGGCGGGGTGATCCCGCCCGACGACGTCCCGACGCTGCGCGAGATGGGCGCCGCCGCGGTCTTCCCACCCGGCACGGTGATCGCCCAGGCCGCGCAGGAGCTGCTCCGCACCCTGTCCTCCCGGCTCGGGCACCCGTGAGCGGCCCCGCCAAAATGGCCATTTTGGCGGAACGGGGACGGGCGTGAGCCGGGCGGTCGACGTCCCGGCGCTGGTCGAGGGGGTGCTCGCCGGCGACCGGCGCTCGGTGGCCCGGGCGATCACCCTGGTCGAGTCACGCCGGGCCGATCACCGGGACCGCGCCCAGGAGCTCCTGGTGCAGCTGCTGCCGCACGCCGGGGGAGCCCGCCGGGTCGGCATCAGCGGGGTGCCCGGAGTGGGCAAGTCGACGTTCATCGACGCCCTCGGCGTGCAGCTCACCGCTGCCGGGTCGCGGGTCGCGGTGCTCGCCGTCGACCCGTCGTCGGCGCGCTCGGGCGGGTCGGTGCTGGGGGACAAGACCCGGATGAGCCGGCTGGCCGTCGACCCGGCCGCGTTCATCCGGCCTGCCCCGACCGCCGGCACCCTCGGCGGGGTGGCGCAGGCGACCCGGGAGTCGATGGTCGTGGTCGAGGCGGCCGGGTACGACGTGGTCCTGGTCGAGACCGTCGGCGTAGGGCAGTCGGAGACCGCGGTCGCGGAGATGGTCGACTCGTTTCTCTTCCTCACCCTGGCCCGCACCGGCGACCAGTTGCAGGGGATCAAGCGCGGCATCCTGGAGATCGCCGACGTCGTCGCGGTGAACAAGGCCGACGGTCCCGGGGAGGCCGACGCCCGCCGGGCCGCCCGCGAGCTGGCCGGGGCGATGCGGATGCTGCGCGGCGAGGCGGTGCCCGTGCTGACCTGCGCCGGCCTGACCGGCGCCGGGCTGGCCGAGGTGTGGGCCGCGGTGACCGCGCACCAGGACCGGCGGCGGGCCTCCGGGGAGCTGGACCGGCGGCGGCGCGAGCAGCAGGTCCGTTGGGTCTGGCAGCTGGTGCGCGACGGCCTGGAGCACCGGCTGCGCGAGCACCCCGGCGTCCGGTCGCTCGCGCCGGAGCTGGAGCGCGAGGTGCTCTCCGGCGAGCTCACGCCCGCGCTGGCCGCCCGCCGGCTGCTGGGTTCCTTCCTCGGCTGATCGGCCGCGGGGCACCCGCCGGGGTGGCCGCCCCGCGTCGGTCAGCGACGCCGGGGCCCCCGACAGGGACAATGGGCCCGGCAGACGTCGGTCCACGCTTGGAGCAGCAACCATGACCCGCATCGTGATCATCGGCGGCGGCCCGGCCGGGTACGAGGCGGCCCTGGTCGCCGCCCAGCTCGGCGCCGACGTCACCGTCGTCGAGCGCGACGGCATCGGCGGGGCGAGCGTCCTGTCCGACTGCGTCCCGTCCAAGACGTTCATCGCCTCCGCCGGTGCGATGACCGCGGTCCGCGACTCCGCCACCCTCGGCGTCACCGGAACCGAGCTCGGCCGCGCCGCCATCGACCTCGCGGCGGTGAACACCCGGATCAAGGGGCTGGCGGTCGCCCAGTCCGCCGACATCCACCACCGCCTGGCCTCCGAGGGCGTGCGGATCATCGGCGCCGCCGCCCGGCTCGCCGACGAGGTCCGCGGGCTGACCGTGCACCGGGTCGAGGTGCTCGACGCCGACGGGGCAGTCACCGAGGTGCTCGAGGGCGACGTCGTGCTGATCGCCACCGGTGCCGACCCCCGGGTGCTGCCCGGCGCGGAGCCCGACGGCGAGCGGATCCTGTCCTGGCGCGACGTCTACGAGCTCACCGAGATGCCCGAGCACCTGGTCGTGGTCGGCTCCGGCGTCACCGGCGCGGAGTTCGCCTCCGGTTACCTGGAGGCAGGTGTCCCGGTCACCCTGGTCTCCTCCCGCGACCAGGTGCTGCCCGGCGAGGACGCCGACGCCGCCGCCGTGGTCGAGCGGGTCTTCCAGTCCCGCGGCGGGCGGATCGCCGAGCGTGGCCGGGCGCAGAGCGTGGTCCGCACCGAGAAGGGCGTGCGGGTCGAGCTCACCGACGGCCGCGTGGTCGAGGGCTCGCACGCGCTGATGACCGTGGGCACCGTGCCGAACACCAGCGGCCTGCAGCTGGAGCAGTGCGGTGTCGAGGTGACCGGGTCCGGGCACGTGGTCGTCGACCGTGTCTCGCGCACCACCGTCCCCGGCATCTACGCGGCCGGTGACGTGACCGGCGTCTTCCAGCTCGCCTCGGTCGCCGCCATGCAGGGCCGGATCGCCATGTGGCACGCGCTCGGGGAGGCGGTCGCGCCGATCCGGCTGAAGACGGTCTCGGCCAACGTGTTCACCCACCCGGAGATCGCCACCGTCGGCGTGCAGGAGAAGACGCTGACCGAGGACGCCGACGTCGAGGTCGTGCGGCTCCCGCTGGCGACCAACGCGCGGGCCAAGATGGGCGACCTGCACGACGGGTTCGTGAAGCTCTTCACCCGCCGCTCCACCGACGTCGTCGTCGGCGGTGTCGTGGTCGCCCCGGGGGCGTCGGAGCTGATCCTGCCGATCGCGCTCGCCGTCACCAAGGGCCTCACCGCCGCCGACCTGGCGCAGACCTTCGCGATCTACCCGTCGCTGTCCGGGTCGATCACCGAGGCCGGCCGCCGGCTGATGGGCATCGAGGACGAGCACAGCTGACCCCCGGGGGTGTGACGCACGGGGCGCCCGCGGCCAGCGGGGGCCCTGGCGCGGACACGCGCGGGGATGCGGGCGGCGGTGGGCCCGACGGCGGTCGGCGCTGCCGATGCTGAGGGTGGTCCCGTCTGCCCTGGAGTCCTCGTGCCCCTCGCCCTCCGCCAGGCATCCCGCCGCCTGGTCTTCTCCGCCGCGCTGAGCCTGGCGCTGCCCGCTGCGCTGCTGGGCGGCGCGACCGCCCGCGCGGAGTCGCCGCCCGCCGCCGTCGAGACCGTCGTCGGGGAGCTCGTCCAGGCCTACGTCGACCCGGGGCCGGGTGAGGCGGAGGAGCACGGGGCTCACGGGGACGGGGGCCACGAGGACGGGGAGGACACCCGGCTCAGCTGGGTCCGCGGCGACGACGGCGACACCGTCCGGGTGCCCACCGAGGCCGTCGACCACGTCGAGCTGGGCGCCACCGTGCAGGTGACCCTCGGTGACGAGGTGCGGGACGAGGCCGCCGCCGAGGGGCTGGAGCCGGCCCGCGAGGTGCTCACGGCCCAGGTCGTCGCCCCAGCCGAGGAGCCACCGACCGCGGCCGCGGTGGGCGCGGTCAACCACCCGGTCACGGTGGTGCTCCTGCAGCCCGGCCGCATCGCCAAGGACAGCCGGACCCTCGCGGAGGTGACGGCCGCGGTCGACGGCGGCGTCGCGGAGTTCTGGGACCGCGAGTCCGGCGGCGCCGTCCGGTTCGGGGTCGTCGCCGGGTTCGACTGGACGCCGGTGGACGCGACCTGCGCCGAGCCCTACGCGCTGTGGCAGGCCGCCGCGGACCGGGCGGGCTGGACCGCCGGCGCGGGCAAGCACCTGCTGGTCTACGTGCCGGCGAACGCACCGGGCTGCAGCTACGGGCTGGGCACCGTCGGCACGGGCCCCGGCAGCGGTGGGCTGTCCTACGTCCGGGCCACCGCCACCTCGTTGATCGCCCACGAGTTCGGGCACAACATCGGTCTGGGGCACGCCTCGGCCCGCCAGTGCGACGCCGTCATCGAGGGCTCGACCTGCCGGATGCTCGAGTACAGCGACTACTACGACGTCATGGGCGTCTCCTGGGAGCAGGTCGGCTCGCTGAACGCGCCGCACGCCGCGCTGCTCGGGGCGCTGCCGGCCGACCAGTGGGCGGGGTTGTCGGCGGCGGAGACCGGTGGCAGCTACACCCTGGCGCCCTACGGGGACCGCGCCGGCCTGCGGGCGCTGCGGCTCACCGGGCTGGACGGCAGCGTCTACTGGTTGGAGAACCGCACGGCGACCGGGGCCGACGCGTGGCTGACCACGTCGGCCAACTGGCCGGGGATGGAGCCGGGGCTGCTGCTGCGCCGGGCCGTCGCCGGGAGCGACACCTCGCTGCTCCTCGACGGCTCACCGTCGCCCGCCACCGGGTGGGGGGCGGACGCCGCCTTCCCGTTCGACCCGGCGCAGTCGGGTCCGCACCTGATCGCCGGCACCTTCTCGCTGACCGTCACCGGCTCCACCGCGGCAGGCGTCACCGTGCAGGTGAGCACCAGCTCGCCCATCACGCGGGCCCACGAGGCCAGCGGCGGGGACGCCGGCCCGCTGGGCCCGCCGGTCGAGGCGCAGGCCTGCGGCCTGCGGGACGGCGGCTGCGCACGGCAGTTCACCAACGGCTGGATCTACTGGACGGCGGCCACCGGCGCACGCCAGGTGACCGGGCCGGTCCTCACCCGGTGGACGGCGCTCGGCCGGGAGACGGGGACGCTGGGCTACCCGGCCACCGACCCCGCGTGCACCGCGGCCGGCTGCACCCAGGCCTTCCAGCGCGGTTCGCTGGCCGGGCCGGTGGGGGCGCAGGCCTGGGTGCTCAGCGGGGCGGTGCGCGACCGCTGGACCGGTTCGGCGCTGGCCGGCACCGTCGGCTTCCCCACCGGTGACACGTTCTGCGGCCTGCCCAGCGGCGGCTGTGCGCAGCACTTCCAGCGCGGCTCGGTCTACTGGCAGCCCTCGGTCGGCGCGTTCACCGTGACCGGTGCGGTCCGCGACGCGTGGGCCCGGACCGGCTGGGAGCGTGGCCCGCTGGGTTACCCGGTGCGGGACACCACGTGCGGGCTGGTCGACGGCGGCTGTTTCCAGCACTTCCAGGGCGGGTCGGTGTACAGCAGCGCGTCGACCCCGGCGGTGGTGCTGACCGGGGCGCTGCGCAGCGGGTGGGCGGCGCGGGGCTGGGAGCGGAGCGCGCTGGGGTACCCGGTGGCCGCCCAGGTGTGCGGGCTGCCCTCGGGTGGGTGTCTGCAGAGCTTCCGGAGCGGGTCGCTGTACTGGTCGTCGGCGACCGGGGTACGGGCGGTGCTGGCCGGCAAGGTGCGGGACGGGTGGGCCCGGACGGGGTGGGAGCGTGGTCCGCTGGGTTACCCGGTGGGGGACACCACCTGCGGGCTGGTCGGCGGCGGCTGTTTCCAGCACTTCCAGGGCGGGTCGGTGTACAGCAGCGCGTCGACCCCGGCGGTGGTGCTGACCGGGGCGCTGCGCAGCGGGTGGGCGGCGCGGGGCTGGGAGCGGAGCGCGCTGGGGTACCCGGTGGCCGCCCAGGTGTGCGGGCTGCCCTCGGGTGGGTGTCTGCAGAGCTTCCGGAGCGGGTCGCTGTACTGGTCGTCGGCGACCGGGGTACGGGCGGTGCTGGCCGGCAAGGTGCGGGACGGGTGGGCCCGGACGGGGTGGGAGCGTGGTCCGCTGGGTTACCCGGTGGGGGACACCACCTGCGGGCTGGTCGGCGGCGGCTGTTTCCAGCACTTCCAGGGCGGGTCGGTGTACAGCAGCGCGTCGACCCCGGCGGTCGGGGTGACCGGGGCGGTGCGGGATGCGTGGGCCGCGCGCGGCTGGGAGCGGAGCGCGCTGGGGTACCCGGTGGCCGCGCAGGCGTGCTCCTCGTCCGGGTGCACGCAGCGGTTCCAGCACGGCGCGATCACCGCGTCCGCCGCCGGCGCGGTCGTCGTGCGGACTGGCTGACCCGCCGCGCGCCGCCCCGGCCTGCGGGGCGGCGGGTCAGCCCTCCGTGCCGGAGGCGATGGTGCAGAGGACGGCGCCGCTGGTCACCGATGCGCCGACCTCGGCCGACAGGCCGGACACGGTGCCCGCCTTGTGCGCGGTGATCGGCTGCTCCATCTTCATCGCCTCGAGCACCACGATCAGGTCACCTGCGGCGACCGTCGCGCCGTCCGCCACCGCCACCTTCACGATCGTGCCCTGCATCGGTGCGGTGAGGGAGTCGCCGGAGGCCGCCTGCGCACCGTGACCGCCGCCGCGACGGCGGGGCTTGGCGCCGCCGGCCGCGGGTGCGCCGCCACCGGCAGCGAGCCCGGCCGGCAGGGACACCTCGAGGCGCCGTCCACCGACCTCCACGACGACGGTCTGCCGCGGCTCCTCCTCGGCGCCCTCGGCCGGCGCGGCGGAGTAGGGCGGCACCTGGTTGTCCCACCCGGTCTCGATCCAGCGGGTGTGCACGCGGAACGGTTCGCTGGTGAACGCCTCGTCCCGGACGACGGCGCGGTGGAACGGCAGCACGGTCGGCATCCCCTCGACGACCAGCTCGTCCAGCGCCCGGCGGGCCCGCTGGAGCGCCTCGGTGCGGGTGGCGCCGGTGACGATCAGCTTGGCCAGCATCGAGTCGAAGGCCCCGGCGACCTCGCCGCCGGCCTCGACCCCGGAGTCCCAGCGCACGCCCGGGCCCTGCGGCACCTGCAACCGGGTGACCGGGCCGGGGGCGGGCATGAAGTTCCGCCCGGCGTCCTCGGCGTTGATCCGGAACTCGATGCTGTGCCCGCGCGGGGCCGGGTCCTCGGTGATCTCCAGCGGCAGGCCCTCGGCGATCCGGAACTGCTGGCGCACCAGGTCGATGCCGGAGGTCTCCTCGGTGACCGGGTGCTCGACCTGCAGCCGGGTGTTCACCTCCAGGAAGGAGATGGAGCCGTCGGCGCCGACGAGGTACTCGACGGTGCCGGCCCCGGAGTAGCCCGCCTCGCGGCAGATCGCCTTGGCCGAGGAGTGGATGCGCTCGCGCTGCTCCTCGGTGAGGAACGGCGCGGGGGCCTCCTCCACCAGCTTCTGGTTGCGCCGCTGCAGCGAGCAGTCCCGGGTGCCCACGACGACGACGTTGCCGTGGGTGTCGGCCAGCACCTGCGCCTCGACGTGCCGGGGCTGGTCCAGGAACCGCTCGACGAAGCACTCCCCGCGGCCGAAGGCGGCGACGGCCTCCCGGACGGCGGAGTCCAGCAGCTCGGGGATCTCCTCGATCGTGCGGGCCACCTTCAGGCCGCGCCCGCCACCGCCGAAGGCGGCCTTGATCGCCACCGGCAGCCCGTGCTCGCGGGCGAAGGCGACCACCTCGTCGGCGTCCGCGACCGGGTCCTTGGTGCCGGGGACCAGGGGAGCCCCGGCGCGGGTGGCGATGTGCCGGGCGGCGACCTTGTCACCGAGGTCGACGATCGCCTGCGGGGAGGGGCCGATCCAGGTCAGACCGGCGTCGATGACCGCCTGCGCGAAGTCGGCGTTCTCGGAGAGGAAGCCGTAGCCGGGGTGGACGGCGTCGGCGCCGGACCGGCGGGCGGCGTCGAGGACCTTCTCGACCACCAGGTAGGAGTCGCCGGGTGTCGTCCCGCCCAGGGCGAACGCCTCGTCGGCGGCACGCACGTGCAGGGCGTCCCGATCGGGCTCGGCGTACACGGCCACGCTGGTGAGCCCGGCGTCCCGGCAGGCGCGCGCCACCCGCACCGCGATCTCGCCGCGGTTGGCGATCAGGACCTTCTGCACGTTCGTTCTCCCTCGAGAGGCGGGTGGCGGGGTGGAGCGGGTGGGTCAGCGCTGCCAGAGGGTGGTGATGGGCACCCCGAGCGTCGCCAGCTGCGTGCGCAGCAGCGGCAGCGACAGGCCGATCACCGCCGACGGGTCACCCTCGACGCGGCGCACGAACGCCGCGCCCAGCCCGTCCAGGGTGAAGGCGCCGGCGACGGCCAGCGGCTCGCCGGTGGCCAGGTAGGCGTCGACCTCGGCGTCGGTGGGCTCGGCGAAGTGGACGACGGTGGAGGAGACGCCGACGTCGCGCTGGGTCACCCGGCCCTCGCGGACGTCGAAGACCGCCTGGCCGGTGTGCAGCACGCCGCTGCGGCCGCTCATCCGCTGCCAGCGCAGCCGGGCGTCGGCGGCGTCCACCGGCTTGCCCAGCGGCTTGCCACGGAACTCCAGCAGCGAGTCGGCGGCGACGACGAGGGCGTCGGTCTCCTGCCGGGCCACCGCGGTGGCCTTCGCCGCGGCCAGCAGCGCGACCAGCTCGCCGACCCGGGGCGCGGTCACCGAGTCCTCGTCGAACCCGCTGACCACCACCTCCGGGTTCAGCCCGGCCTGCCGCATCAGCTGCAGCCGGGCGGGGGACTGGGAGGCCAGCACCAGGCGGCGGCTCATGCCGGCCGCCCCGCGGCGAGCCAGCCACCGGGCCCGGGCTGCAGTGGCCGGCGGTGCAGGGCCGCCGGTGCGCCCCAGGCGCCGACCGGGGTCGGCCGGCGGCGGGGACGGCGCGTGGACAGCGCGGCGAGCACGACGGTGAGTGCGGCGAGCTCCTCGGTGCTGGGCTCGCCGCGCACCACGCGCAGCATCGGGGTGGTCATCTCCGTGTCCTGTCGTGAGGAGTGGGGCCCGGAGGGTCCCGCGAGCGAGCGACCGAGCGGCTCAGGAGTGGCCGGGGACGGGGCCTGGTCGCGGTGCGGTCCGGAGGATCGCCGTGTCACAGCGGGATGTTCCCGTGCTTCTTCGGAGGGAGGGTCTGTCGCTTGTTGGCCAGCAGCCGCAGCGCCCGGACGACGTGGACGCGGGTGTGCGAGGGCGGGATGACCGCGTCGACGTACCCGCGGTCGGCGGCGGTGTAGGGGTTCAGCAGCGCGTCCTCGTACTCGGTGATCAGCTCCGCGCGGCGCGACTCCGGGTCCTCGGCGGCCGCGAGCTCCTTGCGGTAGAGAATCCCGACGGCGCCCTGGGCGCCCATCACCGCGATCTGGGCCGTGGGCCAGGCCAGGTTGACGTCGGCGCCGAGGTGCTTGGAGCTCATCACGTCGTAGGCGCCGCCGTAGGCCTTGCGGGTGATCACGGTGATCAGCGGCACCGTCGCCTCGGCGTAGGCGTACAGCAGCTTCGCGCCGCGGCGGATGATCCCGTTCCACTCCTGCGACGTCCCGGGCAGGAACCCGGGGACGTCGACGAAGGTGAGCACCGGGATGTTGAAGGCGTCGCAGGTGCGGACGAACCGCGCCGCCTTCTCGCTGGCGTCGATGTCCAGCGTGCCGGCGAGCTGGGTGGGCTGGTTGGCGACGACCCCCACCGGGCGGCCCTCGACCCGGCCGAAGCCGACCAGGATGTTCGGGGCGAACAGCGCCTGCACCTCGAGGAACTCCCCGTCGTCGAGCACGTGCTCGATCACGGTGTGCATGTCGTAGGGGGTGTTGGCCGAGTCCGGGATGAGCTCGTCGAGCTCCCGGTCGGCGTCGGTCAGCGCGCCGGGCAGGGCGACGTCGACCGGCGGCACCTCGACGGCGGGCAGCGGGTCGAGGTTGTTGCTGGGCAGGTAGGACAGCAGGGCCTTGACGTAGTCGATCGCGTCGGCGTCGTCCGCGGCCAGGTGGTGGGCCACGCCGGACCGGGTGTTGTGCGTGCGCGCCCCGCCCAGCTCCTCCAGCGTCACGTCCTCGCCGGTGACGGTCTTCACCACGTCGGGGCCGGTGATGAACATCTGGCTGGTCCCGTCGACCATCACGATGAAGTCGGTGAGCGCGGGGGAGTAGACGTGGCCGCCGGCCGCCGGGCCCATCACCAGCGAGATCTGCGGGACGACCCCGGAGGCGTGCACGTTGCGCCGGAAGATCTCCGCGTAGAGGCCGAGGGAGACCACGCCCTCCTGGATCCGCGCGCCGCCGCCCTCGTTGATCCCGATCACCGGGCAGCCGGTGCGCACCGCCAGGTCCAGCACCTTGGTGATCTTCTCGCCGTAGACCTCGCCGAGGCTGCCGCCGAAGACCGTGACGTCCTGGGAGAAGACGCAGACGGGGCGTCCGTCGACGGTGCCGTGGCCGGTGACCACGCCGTCGCCCATGGGACGGCGGGCATCGAGGCCGAAGTTGGTGGAGCGGTGCCGGGCGAACTCGTCGAGCTCGGTGAACGAGCCCGGGTCCAGCAGCGCGTCGATCCGCTCGCGGGCGGTCATCTTCCCGGCCTCGTGCTGCTTGGCCACCGCGCGCTCGGACCCGGCGTGCGTGGCCTCCTGCACCCGCCGCTCGAAGTCCGCGAGCTTGCCGGCGGTGGTGTGCAGGTCGACGTCGGCGGGGACGTGTTCCCCCGCGCTCCCGGGTTCGGCGGCACTCACGGGCCGTAGCGTAGTGACGTGACCGACGGCGAGCCTCCGGCAGCACCCTCACCCGACCGTCCCGCCCTCGACGCCGCGGCCCTGACCGCTGCCCTGGCCGGTGGGCTGTGGCGGGCGGTGGAGGTGGTCGAGGAGGTCGGCTCGACCAACGCCGACCTCGTCGCCCGGGCCGCGGACGACGAGCCCGAGGGGCTGGTGCTGGTGGCCGAGCACCAGGCGGCCGGACGCGGGCGGCTGGACCGCACCTGGACGTCGCCGCCGCGCGCCGGGCTCACCGTGTCGGTGCTGCTGCGCCCCGACGTGCCCGCCGCCCGTCGGGCCTGGCTGTCGCTGCTCACCGGGGTCGCGCTCGCCGAGGCGGTGGGCGAGGTGGCCGGCGTCCGGGCCTCGCTGAAGTGGCCCAACGACCTGCTCGCCCCCGGTGGGGCCAAGCTCGCGGGCATCCTCGCCGAGAGCGCGGGCAGCGCCGTCGTCGTGGGGGTCGGGCTCAACGTCTCGACCTCGGCCGGGGAACTGCCGGGCACCGGCACGTCGCTGGCGTTGGTCCGCGGGGCACCGGTGGACCGGTCCGCAGTCCTGCTCGGCTTCCTCCGGGCCCTCGAGCGGCGGTACCGCCGCTGGGTGGAGGTGCTCGGCGACCCGGTCTCCTCGGGGCTGGCCGCCGACTACCTGGCCTGGTGCAGCACCGTGGGCAGCGAGGTCACCGTGACCATGCCCGACGGCTCCGCGCTGGACGGCGTCGCCGAGGCCGTCGACTGGGACGGCCGGCTGGTCGTGCGCACCCCGGCCGGGGTGGTCGAGCTGGCCTCCGGCGACGTGCGGCACGTGCGCCCGCGCGGCTGAGCGGCCGGCCGGTGCGGCCGCCGGCACGCGCGGGGCCGGTGGGACGTGCGGGGCGGTGACCCGTGGGCGCCCCGGCGGTGCGCCCGGTTGCTCCGCGTGCAGCTGGTTAGCGTCCGATCGCTCCCCGGCACCGGGGGGTCGACCGGCCGCGAGGGGTGACAGGTGGCGGAGCCGCAGCGCGCACCGCGCGCGGAGATCCGCGCGCTCACCGGGCTGCGCCTGGTCGCCGCGCTGTGGGTCGTCGCGCACCACGTCTGGCTGTTCTCCCCGGATCCGTCCTGGCGGGCGCACCTCGCTCCGCTCGCCCCGGTGCTGGAGGCCGGCTGGCTGGGCGTCGACCTCTTCTTCGTGCTCAGCGGCTTCGTCCTGGCGCACACCTACGTCGCGGTCCTCGGCCGGCGGTCGGGGGTGCGGGCGGTCGCCGACTTCTACTGGGCCCGGCTGGCCCGCATCTGGCCCACCTGGCTGGTGGTGCTGGCCGCGGTCAGCGCCGGGCTGCTGGTCCAGCGGGCGCTGCTCGGGCCGGCGGCCACAGCCGGCGGGGCGTCCCTGGACGCGGCGACGATGCTGCGCCAGGTCCTGCTGGTCCAGGTCTGGGACCAGGCCGACCACGCCGCCACCGGCCCGGTCGGCCCCGGCTGGTCGTTGAGCGCGGAGTGGCTGGCCTACCTGGCGTTCCCGCTGCTGGCGCTCGTCCTGCACCGCCTGCGGCGCTGGCCGGCCGTGGTCCTGGGGGCGCTGGCCCTGGCGGCGGTCACCCCGTTCGCCGCCCGCTGCCTGGCCCTCGGCGCGCACGACTGGGCGTGGAGCTGGCTGGCGCGGCTGACCGGCTGCTTCCTGGCGGGGGCGCTCGTCGCCCTGTGCGTCGCCCGGATCCGGCGGACCGACGACGTGGCGCGCCGCGCCGGGTGGGTCGCCGCCGGGTCGCTCGCCGCCCTGGCGCCGGCCATCGCCGGGGGTGGAGCCGGCCGGGCGGGGATGGCGGTGCTCTGCTTCCCCGTCCTCGTGGGGGCACTCGCCCTCGCCGACGGCACGCTCGCCCGCCTGCTCGCGACCGGTCCGGTCGTCCTGGGCGGCCGCATCTCCTTCGCGCTGTACCTGGTGCACATGGCGGTGTTCGAGACCGCCTGGACCCTCGTGGGCCTGGCGCCGGTGCCCGGGCCGCTGCAGGCGCTGGTGCCGCTGCTCCCGCTGCCCGCGGCGTGGGTGCTCTGGCGTTTCGTCGAGGAGCCGGCCCGCCGCCGCATGCGCCGCCCCCGGGTCCGTCCCGTCCCCGCGGTGCCGGAGCCGGTCCGGGTCCGGGCGGACGCGCCGGTGGCCGTGACCGGCTGATCCCGCCGCGGGTCGGTCATCCTGTTCCGGTGGCGTACCCGCAGAAGGTGCTCGGCGAGGACGAGGAGGTCGTCGCCCACCTGCACCCGCACTGGCTGACCGTCCTCCGCCCGATCGTGCTCTTCCTGGTGCTGGTCGGCCTGGCCTCGTTCGGGGCGGCGCTCGTCCCGGCCGGCGACCAGCAGGCCCTCTGGCGGCTCGTGGTGGTCGGCGCGGCGGCCGCGCTGGCGCTGCCCCTGGTCGCCGTGCCGCTGTTGCGCTGGCGGACGACGCACTACGTGATCACCACCCGCCGGCTGCTGTACCGCACCGGGGTGCTCGCCCGGTCCGGCCGGGACATCGGCCTGTCCCGGATCACCGACGTGTCCTACCGGCAGAGCCTGTGGGACCGGATCGTCCGCTCGGGCACGATCTCGATCGAGACCGCGGGGGAGGGCGGCCCCACCGTGTTCTCCGCGATCCCCGACAGCGAGAACGTGCAGCAGCTGCTCAACCAGCTGGTCGAGGAGGACGCCGACCGGCGGGCCCGGGACGACGCCGGCTGGTACGTGGACCCGGCGCCGGGCACCTGAGCGCGGGCACCTGAGCGCGGGCACCTGAGCGCGGGCACCGAGCGGGGCACCCGAGCGCGGGGGCTCTGCGCGGGGCCTCGGCACGGGGCCGGAGGGGCTCCTGTGACGAACTGGCAGGTCCTGACGAGCAGGGCCGTCGATTCTGGAGCGCCATGACTCAAGGTGGCGCGCTCGTCGCAGTTAGTTTCCCTCTGGGGCCAGCGGACCGGTCCTTCACGGTGATCAGCTCGGAGGGGTGCGTGTCCACTGACGTTCGTGCAACGGTGAGCAGCGAGACCCCGTCCCCGCTGCGCGGGGAGATCCGGGCGCTGACCGGGCTGCGCGCGGTCGCCGCCGGCTGGGTGGTGCTCCTGCACTTCGACCGCTTCCTGCGGCCCTACCTCGAGCAGGTCCCGCTGCTGCCCTCCGTGGTGGCGGCCGGCTGGACCGGTGTCGAGCTGTTCTTCGTGCTCAGCGGCTTCGTGATCACCCTGCGCTACGTGGAGGCGATGGGCCGCCGGCTGGTGCTGCGCGACTCGTGGCGGTTCGTGGTCAACCGGGTCGCGCGGGTGTGGCCGGCCTGGGCGGCGGTCACGGTCGTGATGTTCGGCTGGCTGTGGGCCGTGCGCTCCGCCGGCTGGGACTCCGAGGTCATCGAGCCGCACCCGGCTGCGGACGCCCCCACCCTGCTGCGCCAGCTGAGCATGACGCAGATGTGGGGGGAGCAGGGCCACAGCGGCGTCAGCTACGTGCTCCCCGGCTGGTCCATCAGCGCCGAGTGGGCCGCCTACCTGGCGTTCCCGGTGCTGGTGCTGCTGCTCCACCGGCTGCGCCGGCTGCCCGCCTGGGTGCTGTTCGGGCTGGCCGTCCTGGCGATGGCCCCGCTGGCCTGGCAGGCCTACGCGACCGGGACCCCCGACTGGCAGATGTCCTGGTTCCCACGGCTCGCCTGGAGCTTCCTGTCCGGCGCGCTGTGCGCCCTCGCCGTCCGGAAGGTGCGCCCCGGCCGGCCGGCCGAGGTGG
This sequence comes from Modestobacter sp. SYSU DS0511, assembly GCF_054050755.1. Classification (NCBI taxonomy): domain Bacteria; kingdom Bacillati; phylum Actinomycetota; class Actinomycetes; order Geodermatophilales; family Geodermatophilaceae; genus Modestobacter; species Modestobacter sp. SYSU DS0511. Next base: position 41,558 of record NZ_JBJGZY010000003.1, on the reverse strand, counting down.
CCGCGCGGGGCGCGGTCCTGCTCTCGCTGCTGGCGATCGTGCTCGGGGCCATGTGGGCGGTCTGGCGGCGGGGCGACCAGGACGGTCGCGACTACGCGGGGATCGTGGTCATCTGGTTCCCGGTGCTGGTCGCCGCGCTGCCCTTCACCCGGCGGGGCGTCTCGCGCTGGCTGTCGACGGGCACCCTGGTCTACGCCGGCCGGGTGTCCTACTCGGTCTACCTGGTGCACTTCCTGGTCCTCGACATCGCCATGACCGCGGTCTGGCAGGACCCGGCCCGGCGCGACGCCGACACCCCCGGCGTGGCCCTGCTGGTACCGGCCCTCCTGGTCGCCTCCGCGCTGGCCGGAGCCGCCCTCCACCACCTGGTCGAGGAACCCTCCCGGCGCGGGATCGTGCACCTGCTGAACCGGAAGGCCCGGGCCGCGGAGCCGGCGCACGTGCCGGCGCACGTGCCGGAGCGGTCCCGGGTCACCGACTCGCTGGTGGCCGGCATCCCCGCCCCGGCCCCGGCCCCGATCCCGGCCCCGGCCGCGGCCCCGATCCCGATCCCCGCGCAGCCGCTCCCCGCGTGGCCGCTCGTCTCCGCCGAGTCGGACCCGGCGGACCTCCGGGTCGTCCAGCAGCCCGGACCGTTCGACCTCCCGCCGCAGGTCGTCCCCGCGGGCGTCGTGCAGGGGTCGGAGCCGGCCGCCGTCCCCGTGCCGGCCGCCCGCGGCCCGGTGACGACCCGGCTGGCCGCAGGTCCGCGGACCCCGGCGCCGGTCGCGCCCCGGCGCCCCGGCGAGCCGTCCCGCCACCCGCGCACGGACCCGCCGAACACCGTGGTCCCCCGACGGACGGCCCCCGCGGGACGGCACGCCCGCCGGACTGTCGGACCGGTCTCCTAGCCTCGGGTCCATGCGGCTGCTGCACACCTCCGACTGGCACATCGGCCGGTCCCTGCACGGCACCGACCTGCTCGCCGAGCAGGAGGCGGTGCTGCGCCGGCTGGCCGACGTCGTCACGGGGGAGCGGGTCGACGCCGTCGTCGTCGCCGGCGACGTCTACGACCGGGCGGTGCCCTCGGCCGACGCGACCGCGGTGCTCGACCGGGCGCTGACCCGGCTGCGCACCGCCGGCGCCCAGGTGGTGCTCACCCCCGGCAACCACGACTCCGCCCGGCGGCTGGGCTTCGCCGCCGGGCTGCTGGCCGCCTCGGGCGTGCACGTCCGGGCGGCCACGCCTCAGCTCGACGAGCCGGTGCTGCTGGCCGACGCGCACGGCGAGGTCGCCGTGTACGGGCTGCCCTACCTGGAGCCGGAGGTGGCCCGGCACGAGCTCGGCCTGCCCGAGGCGCGCAGCCACGAGGCCGTGCTCGCCGCGGCGATGGACCGGGTCCGCGCCGACCTGTTCCTGCGCCCTGGCGCCCGGTCCGTCGTGCTGGCGCACGCCTTCGTCGGCGGTGGGGTGGCCAGCGACAGCGAGCGCGACATCTGCGTCGGCGGGGTCGACCTGGTGCCGGCGTCGGTCTTCGACGGCGTCGACTACGTCGCCCTCGGGCACCTGCACCGGCCGCAGACGCTGAGCCCGCGGATCCGCTACAGCGGCTCCCCACTGGCGTACTCCTTCGGTGAGGCCGGGCAGGAGAAGCAGGCCTGGCTGGTCGACCTGGACGCCGGCGGGCTGGCCGAGGTCCGGCCGGTCCCGCTGCCGGCGCCCCGGCAGCTGACCCTGCTGCGCGGCGGGCTCGCCGAGTTGCTGGCCGACCCGCGGCTGGCCACCGTCGAGGGGCACTTCGTCTCGGCCCAGTTGACCGACGCGGTCCGCCCGGCCGATCCGATGCGGCAGCTGCAGGGCAGGTTCCCGCACTGCGTGCACCTGGAGTGGATCGGTTCCGGCGTGGTCCCCGACGGGCGCAGCTACACCGAGCGGCTGTCCGGGCGCAGTGACCTGGAAGTCGCCGAGGAGTTCGTCAGCCACGTCCGGCAGGCGCCCCCGGTGCCGGCCGAGCGTGACCTGCTGGCCCGGGCGCTGGCCGCCGTGGCGCGCGAGGAAGCGGCGCAGTGAGGGTCCACCGGCTCACCGTGAGCGCCTTCGGGCCGTTCGCCGACCGGGTGGAGGTCGACCTCGACGACGTCGGCCGCGACGGGCTCTTCCTGCTCTGGGGCCCCACCGGGGCGGGCAAGACGACGCTGCTCGACGCCGTCGTCTTCGCTCTGTACGGCACCGTGCCGGGCGCGCGCGGCGAGGAGAAGCGGCTGCGCAGCGACCACGCGGGCGATGCCGTGCGCACCGAGGTCGAGTGCGAGGTCACCCTGGGCGGTGAGCGGCTGCTGGTCACCCGCCGGCCGGAGCAGCAGCGGCCCAAGCGCCGCGGCACCGGCTGGACCACCGAGCAGGCCCGGCTGACCGTCCAGCGGCTGACCGACGGCGGCTGGGAGCCGGTGAGCACCCGCATCGACGAGGGCTCGGAACACCTGCGCACCCGGCTGGGGCTCTCGGCCGAGCAGTTCTGCCAGGTCGTGCTGCTGCCCCAGGGCGACTTCGCCCGGTTCCTGCGGGCCGAGCCGGAGGACCGGGGGCGGCTGCTGCGCACGCTGTTCGACGTCGGTCGCTTCGCCCGGGTGGAGACCTGGCTCGACGAGCAGCGCCGTGCCGCGCGCGCCGAGCTCGACGAGATGCGGGTCCGGGCCAGCACGGTGCTCGCCCGGGTCGCGCAGGTCGCCGACGTGGAGGTGCCCGAGGAGCTGGCGCCGGAGCTGATCGGGGCGGCGCCGCCGGCGCACGCCGCCTCCTGGGTCCGCCAGGTGCTCGCCCTGGCCGCCGAGCGGCTGGCCGGGCACGAGGCGGCCGCCGCCGAAGCGGCCGACGCGGTGGCGCGGGCCGACGCCGAGCTGGCCCGGGCGCGGGCGGCGGAGGAGCGGCACGCCCGGCGCGACCGCGCGCGGGCCGACCTGGCCCGGCTGCAGGCCGAGGCGACCGAGCTGCTGCCGGTGCGGGCCGCCCTGGACGCCGGTACCCGGGCCGAGCCGGTCCGTGACGTGCTCGAGGCGGCGGGGCGGGCTGCGCAGGAGGCGGAGGCGGCCGAGGCCGCCCTGATCGCCGCGCGGCGGTCCTGGGCGGAGGTGGCCGCAGGTCGTCCGGCCGACCGGCTGCTCTCCCGGGAGCTCCGGGACGAGGCCGCCGAGCTGCGCACGCTCCTGCCCGAGGTCGACCGCGCCGCCGGGCTCGAGCGTGAGGTCTCGGCCGCCGCCCGCGACGTCGACGCGCTCACCGTGCGGTGCGAACACGGTGCGCGGGCGGCCGCCGAGTGGCCGGCGCGGCTGGCCGACCTGGAGGCAGCGGTGACGGCGGCGGCCGAGGCCGCCGCCGCACTCCCCGGGGCGACCACCGCGGCCGAGCAGGCGCACGCCGGCCTCGTCGCCGCCCGGGACGCCGCGGTGCTGACCGGGCACCTGGCCGTCCAGCGGTCGGAGGCCCAACGCGCCCGCGAGGAGTGGCTCGACGCCCGGGAGCGGTGGAACGACCTGCGGACGCGGCGGCTGGACGGCATGGCCGCCGAGCTCGCCGCGCAGCTCGCCGAGGGGGCGCCCTGCCCGGTCTGCGGCGGATCCGAGCACCCGGCGCCCGCGGTCGCCGACGGGCCGCCGGTCACGCGGGCCGACGAGGAGGCGGCGCGGGCCCGCACCGACGAGCGCGAGGCGCAGCACCTCGACCTGCAGCGGTCGCTGCAGGAGGGGGAGCAACGGCTCGCCGTCCTGCTGGCCCGGGCCGGTGGGCAGCCGCTGGCCGTGCACGAGCAGACGGTCGCCGCCGCCACCGCGGCCGAGCAGGAGCTGCGCGAGCGGGCGCAGGGGCTCGATGCCGCCCGGCGGGAGCTGGCCCAGCGGTCGGCGGAACGCGATGCCGCGGCGGCCGCGCTGGCCGACCAGCGTGAGCAGCTGGTCACCCGGCAGGCGCAGCGCGCCTCCGCCGAGCAGGCGCTGGCGGAGGTGCGCGACCGGCTGGTCGCTGCCCGCGGCGACGACCGGACCCTGGCGGACCGCATCCGCCGGCTCACTGCCGAGGCCGAACGCTGCGAGGCGGCGGTCGACGCCGAGGCGGCCGAGCTGCGGGCCCGCACCGCCGCGGCGAGCACGCAGCGGCTGGCCGCCGAGCGGGTGGCCCAGGCCGGGTTCCCCGATCTACTGGCGGCGGCCGGCGCGCTCCTGGACCGTGGCCGGGCCGCGGCGCTCGAACGGCGCATCGCCGAGCACGACCAGCAGTGGTCCGTGGCGACCGCCGTGCTGGCCGAGCCGGAGCTGGCCGACCTGCCCCCGCGGGCCGACCTCGCCGCGCTGACGGGGGCGTGCCAGGGCGCCACCAGCGCCCGGGAGTCCGCCGTCGCCGACCTCGCCGCGGCGCGCGGCTGCCTGTCCTCCCTCACCGACCTGGCCGCGGAGCTGACCGCGGTCGAGGTGGAGCTCGACGAGCGCCGCGCACTGGCCGACCAGGTCGCCGGGCTGGCCGACCTGGTGAACGGGCGGGGGGCCAACACGCTGCGGATGCGGCTGCAGTCTTTCGTGCTCGCCGCGCGGCTGGAGCAGGTGGCGGAGGTCGCCAGCCGGCGCCTGGCCGACATGTCCGCCGGCCGCTACCGCTTCCTGCACAGTGACGCCCTGGGCCGGCACGGTGCCCGGGGCGGGCTGGGGCTCGACGTGCTCGACGAGTACACCGGTGCGCGGCGGCCCACCAAGACCCTGTCCGGCGGCGAGAGCTTCATGGCCTCCCTCGCGCTCGCCCTCGGCCTGGCCGACGTGGTCACCGCCGAGAGCGGCGGGGTGCAGATCGACACCCTCTTCGTCGACGAGGGGTTCGGCACGCTGGACCCGCGGGCGCTCGATGCGGTGATGACCGTCCTCGACGAGCTGCGCCGCGGGGGGCGCACGGTCGGGGTGATCAGCCACGTGGAGGAGCTGCGTACGCGGATCCCCAGCCGCCTGGAGGTCGTCGCCGGCCGGGAGGGGTCCCGGCTGGCCGGCTGACGGCCATGCTCGCCGGCCAAGCCGGCCCCGCCCCGCGCCGTCGTCACCGGTCGTCCCGGTGCAGGCGCGGGGTGGGGTCCGGCGGTCAGTCCGCCGCTGGCGCGTCGAGCAGGTCCCAGCCGAGCGGGGTCCCGCCCCGGACCGCCCGGGCGAAGGGTCGGCCGACGACGTCCTCCCAGGTGCCCGGCAGCAGGCCACCGGCCGGGCGCAGGGCACGCACGGTCTCGGGCCCGACCACCTCGCCGGCGGCCACGTCCCGGGTCACCCACAGCGACCGGCGCAGGCGCGCGGTCGCCTCCTCGCCGGGCCGGATGCCGAAGGCAGGGCCCGGGGTGACCGCCGCGCGGGCGGCGGCGCACTCGCGGACCAGCGCGGCGAGCTCCGCAGGCTCCAGGGAGAAGGCCGAGTCGACCCCGCCACCGGCCCGGCTGAGGGTCACGTGCTTCTCCACCGCGACCGCCCCCAGCGCGACGGCCGCGACCGGCACGCCGATGCCGTGCGTGTGGTCGGACAGGCCGACCGGCACCCCGAAGGCGTCCCGCAGCACCGCGATGTTGGCCAGGTGGCTCTGCGCCGGGTCCGCCGGGTAGGCGGCGGTGCAGCTGAGCAGGACGACCTCGCCGGAGCCGGCGCTGCGGGCCGCGGACAGGGCGGCCTCCACCTCGCCGAGGGAGGCCATCCCGGTGGAGATGACCAGCGGCTTGCCGGTGGAGGCGGCCAGCCGGATCAGCGGCAGGTCCAGCAGCTCGGCCGAGGCGATCTTGTAGATCTCGCAGCCCACCGACTCCAGCAGCTCCACCGCCGCCGCGTCGAAGGGGCTGGAGAAGGGCACGAGCCCCCGGTCGCGGGCGTGCCCGAACAGCTGCTCGTGCCACTCGTACGGCGTGCCCGCCTCGCGGTAGAGGTCGAACAGGCCGCGGCCGCCCCACAGTCCGTGGTCGTCGGTCACCCGGAAGGCGGGCTCGTCGGAGTCCAGGGTCATCGACTCGGCGGTGTAGGTCTGGAACTTCACCGTCTGCGCACCGGTCTCGGCGATCGCGTCGATCGTCGACAGTGCCCGGTCCAGACTGCCGTCGTGGTTGGCCGAGAGCTCGGCGATCACCCACGGGCGGCCGGCCTCTGCGCCGGCGAGCAGCTCGGTCACCACGCTCATGACGACACCGCCGCGGTGGTGCGCTCGAGGCGCCGCAGCCGCTCCTCGTAGGCGGAGACCAGGGAGAGCCGGGCGCGCACCCGGGCGTGCTCCTCGCGGATGACCTCCACCAGCAGCCGTGCCTCCGGGAGGTCGCTCAGCTCGCCGGCGAGCACGACCGGGTTCTGGCGCTGCTCCAGACGCTCCTCGAACGCAGCCGCCTGCGGCGCGAGCCGGGCCAGTTCGTTGGCCGACCACGACGACTCGCGCTCCACCGGCTCCAGGCGCCGCTCGAGCTCACCGAGCCGCTTGTCCAGCTCGCCCTCGCGGCCGACGACGTCGTCCACGCGCTCGTGCGCGCGGCGCACGTCCTCGCGCAGCCGGTCCAGCTGGGCGTGCACCTCGTCGAACCGGCGGGCCACCCGCCAGGAGACGGCCTCGTCGATCCGCGAGCTCAACTTCGCGGGCAGCTTCACTGTGTTCCCTCCCTGTCGGTCCCCGGCGTCTCTCGGCGCGGGGACCGTCACGCCACGATGGTGGTACGGCCGCCGTCGACCCAGCTGCGGAACAGCCGGGACTCCAGGGCGATCCGGTGTTCCGGCCCCACGATGCAGTCGTCACCCGAGGCGTGCTGCCAGCGGGTCTGGTCGGGGTCGTCGACGAACGAGTAGCCGGCCAGCAGCACGTCGGCGTCCGGGAACGTCGTCCGGGCCCACCAGGCCGCCATGGTCCCGGTGGTCGCCCACAGTCCCTCGGCCCGGCTGTCCAGCCCCATCTCCGCCGACAGTGGGATGGTCAGGTCGTCATTGTCCACGTGCACCTGACCGAGGTCCACCGGCCACCAGGAGGGCACCAGCTCCGGCTCCCAGTGCAGTCGGCCGGGCTCGACCATCAGGTGCAGCCGGCTCTGGTACCCGGCGAAGAACCAGCGGGTCGCCCGCAGTGCCCGGTTGAAGAAGACGACGTCGGCCCGCCGCCCGTACGTGCCCGGGTCGCCGGGATCGTCGAGCCGGAAGCCGTTCACCCGGACGACCAGGTCGCAGGCGTCGACCGCCCGGGCCCGCTCGGCCGAGGGCTCCAGCGGCTTGTTGCCGACCACGGCCACGCTCCGGACCCGAGGGTCGCGGGCGTAGGCGACGGCGAGGTCACGGACGTGCGCCCGTCGGGTCGCGGACACCTGGGACACGACCGGCACGTTACCCAGGGCCCGCCTCGCTGCGGTCCCGCCGGCGGGGGGCCTGGGACCCGTGGGGCCACGGCGACGACTGAGGTGACGACGGGGGCGGTGGCAGGGGTGAGGGCGGGGGCGCCGGCTGGGGCTGGGGCGTGGCCGGGAACACCCACCGGCGGTAGCTGACGAAGCGCAGGACGGTGCCCATCGCGATGGACGCCACGTTCACGACCTGCAGCACCACGGCGTCCTGCTGGCCCAGGCCGTGCCGCACGAACGCCACCAGGGTCAGGCTCAGCAGCAGCGTGGCCCCGTTGATGGCGGCGAAGAGCAGGTACTCGCGGCGGACGCCGGTCCGCGCGCGGTGGGCGAAGGACCAGTTCCGGTGTGCGACGTAGGCGACGCTCATCGCCACCACGGTCGACGCCGCCTTCGCCGGGACGGCGTCCAGACCGGTGCGCGTGTACAGCAGGTGGAACAGGCCGACGTCGAGCACGAAGCAGGCGCCGCCCACGACGCCGAAGGCCGACAGCTCCTTGAGCAGCAGCCGCCAGGTCGAGCCCAGGCCACGGCGGAGGACTCCAGCAGACGGCACGCCCCGACTCTACGGACCGCCGGCCGCCCGGCGGCGGCCCCGCGAGGCGTGCCGCCGGTCGGCCGGGGCGCGCGGTGCGGACGTGCCCCGGGCCGGGTGTCGGTGATGATGGGGGTCATGCGCCGCGACGCCCACCCCGTCAGGCCCACCGTCCCCCGGGCCGCGTGGGTGCTCGCGCTGCTGCTGTCGGCCGCCCTGCCGGCGTGCGGTCTCGCCTCCGGCCCGGGGAGCGCTTCCCCCGCGCCGGGGGAGGGCGCCGGTTCCCCGTCGGTGACGGCGGTGTCCTCGGCGCCGGTGCCGTCCGATCCCGCCACCGCTGAGCCGATCGTGGTCGCGGTCGTCGGGGACTCGATCACCGCAGGTGCCGACCCGCAGGACACCGCTGCCGACCCGGGCGACCGGTCGTGGCTGCCCGGCGCCGCCGCACCGCCGCTGGAGTTCGGTCCCGGGTACGCGGTGCCCGGGATCACGACGGAGCAGATGCGCGACGAGGTCACCGCTTACGACGCCGACGCGCTGGTCGTCCTCGCCGGCACCAACGACGTCCAGTTCGACGTCCCCTGGGAGCGGACGCGGGAGAACCTGGTGCAGATCGTGGAGACCGCCGACGTCGGGCGGGTGCTCCTGGTCGCCGTGCCCCCGCTGGACAGCCGGCCGGCCGACGTGGTCGCCCTCAACGGCCGGCTGGCCGACCTCGCCGACGACCGGGGCTGGGCGTTCCTGGACCCGTGGGTGGGGTTCGCCACCGAGGGGTCCTACCGGCCCGGGGCCAGTGCCGACGGCATCCACCCCGACCCCGTGGTCGCCTTCGCGGTCGGCCGCGAGATCCGGGAGCAGCTGCTGTCCGGAGCGGCCGGCTGATCGCCGGCGGTGGCCCGCTAGCGTTGTGCCCGATGGCCACCTCCCTGGACCCGCGCACCGGCCTGCCCGTGGTGGCGATGGTCGGCGGTGGGCAGCTGTCCCGGATGACCCACCAGGCCGCGGTCGCGCTGGGGCAGTCGCTCCGGGTGCTGGCCGCCGACCCCGCCGAGTCGGCGGCCCTCGTCGCCGCCGACGTGCAGCTGGGCGACCACCGGGAGCTGGCCGACCTGCGCCGGCTGGCCGAGGGCGCCGCCGTGGTCACCTTCGACCACGAACACGTGCCCACCGAGCACCTCCGCGCGCTGGAGGACGCCGGCCACCGGGTCGCACCGGGCCCCGCCGCGCTGGTGCACGCCCAGGACAAGCTGGTGCTCCGCCGGGCGCTGGCCGCCGCCGGGGAGCCGCAGCCGGCCTGGGCCGAGGTGCGCACGGTGCACGACGCGGCCGCGTTCGCCGAACAGGTCGGCTGGCCGGTGGTGCTGAAGACCCCACGTGGCGGCTACGACGGCAAGGGCGTGTTCGTCGTCTCCGGCCCCGGCCAGGTCGCGGACCTGCTCGAGCGGCACGGCACCCTGCTCGCCGAGGAGCGGGTGGCGATGACCCGGGAGCTCTCCGCTCAGGTGGCCCGCTCCCCGTTCGGCCAGGTCGCGGTGTGGCCGGTGGTGCAGACGGTGCAGCGCGACGGCGTGTGCAACGAGGTGTACGCCCCCGCCCCGGGCCTGAGCGAGGAGAAGGCGACCGCGGCCCAGGAGCTGGCGGTCCGGATCGCCGACTCCCTGGGCGTCGTCGGCATGCTCGCCGTCGAGCTGTTCGAGACGGCGAACGGCGTGCTGGTCAACGAGCTGGCCATGCGGCCGCACAACTCCGGGCACTGGACCATCGAGGGCGCCCGCACCAGCCAGTTCGAGCAGCACCTGCGCGCCGTCCTGGACTACCCCCTGGGCTCCACGGCGATGACCGCGCCGGTGGTCGTGATGGCCAACGTGCTCGGCGGCGACGCCTCGGCCGACGACTGGGCCGGCCCGGGGCTCGACGAGCGGGTGCACCACCTGATGGCGCACTGGCCGGACGTGAAGCTGCACTGGTACGGCAAGGGCCAGCGCCGCGGCCGCAAGCTCGGCCACGTCACCGCGCTGGGGGACGACCTGGCCGAGGTCCGGGCCCGCGCGGTCGCCGCCGCCCGGTACCTGGCCGACGGCGTGGTCGACGACGCCTTCGCCTTCGAGACCGAGCACTGACCCGAGGAGCAGGGAGCCGTCCCGTGAGTGACCCGATCGTCGGCATCGTCATGGGCAGCGACTCCGACTGGCCGATGATGGAGCCCGCCGCCGCGGCGCTGGCCGAGTTCGACGTGCCGTGGGAGGCGCACGTCGTCTCCGCGCACCGCACCCCGCGCCGGATGCTCGACTACGCCGCGACCGCGGCCGGTCGCGGGCTGCGCGTGGTGATCGCCGGGGCCGGGGGAGCGGCGCACCTGCCCGGGATGATCGCGGCAGCCACCCCGCTGCCGGTCATCGGCGTGCCCCGGCCGCTGGACCGCCTCGACGGGCTGGACAGCCTGCTGTCGATCGTGCAGATGCCGGCCGGCGTCCCGGTGGCGACGGTGTCGATCGGCGGAGGGCGCAACGCCGGCCTGCTCGCCGTCCGCGTCCTGGCCACCGGCGACGACGCGCTGCGGGCACGGGTGGAGCGGTTCCAGGCCGACCTGGCGGCGTCCGTCGTCGCCCGGGACGAACAACTCCAGGAGCGTCTCCCGCGGGGGTGAGTCCTCTTCTGGACGACGCCCGCCGGCCCTATTCTCTACTCGTGGGTAACAACGCTGCGCCGTACGCGCTCACCGACGAGCACGAGGCCGTCCGGGAAGCCGTCCGGGAGATCGCCGAGCGCGAGATCGCGCCGTTCGCCGCCGAGGTGGACGCCGAGTCCCGCTACCCGGTGGAGGCGCAGAAGGCCCTCACCGCGGCCGGCTTCCACGCCACGCACCTCCCGGAGGAGTACGGGGGCGAGGGCGCCGACGCGATCGCCACCTGCATCGTCATCGAGGAGGTGGCCCGGGTCGACGTCAGCGCCTCGCTGATCCCCGCGGTCAACAAGCTCGGCTCGGTCCCGGTGATCCTGTCCGCGTCCGAGGAGCTCAAGCGGCAGGTGCTGCCGTCGATCGCCGCCGGCGACGCGATGATCAGCTACGGCCTGTCCGAGCGCGAGGCGGGCTCCGACGCCGCCGCGATGCGCACCCGCGCCCGGCTCGAGGGCGACAGCTGGGTGCTCAACGGCACCAAGGCGTGGATCACCAACGCCAGCGTCTCCGAGTGGTTCACGGTCATGGCGGTGACCGACCCGGAGAAGGGCGCCAGCGGCATCTCCGCGTTCGTCGTGCACCGCGACGACCCGGGCTTCGCCGTGGGGCCCAAGGAGAAGAAGATGGGGATCAAGGGGTCGCCCACCTGCGAGCTGTACTTCATCGACTGCACCATCCCGGCCGACCGCGTCGTCGGGGAGCCCGGCACCGGCTTCAAGACCGCGCTGCGCACCCTGGACGTCACCCGGCCGACCATCGGCGCCCAGGCCGTCGGCGTCGCGCAGGGCGCGCTGGACGCCGCGGTCGCCTACACCAGGGAGCGCCGCCAGTTCGGCTCGGCGGTCGCGGACTTCCAGGGCGTGCAGTTCATGCTCGCCGACATGGACATGAAGGTGCAGGCCGCCCGGCACCTGGTCTACGTCGCCGCGGCCGCCGGGGACGCCGGCCGTCCCGACGTCACCCGGGTGTCCGCCGCGGCCAAGGCCTTCGCCTCCGACGTCGCGATGCAGGTGACGATCGACGCCGTCCAGCTCTTCGGCGGCGCGGGTTACACCCAGGACTTCCCGGTCGAGCGGATGATGCGCGACGCCAAGATCACCCAGATCTACGAGGGCACCAACCAGGTGCAGCGCATGGTGATCGCCCGGGCTCTCCTGAAGTAGGACGTCGACCGGCGTTCCCGCTGGTCGAGGCGGTCGCCCGTCCCGTCATGCGCTCGGGCCCGCCTCTGCCTCGGCGAGCCAGGGCGCGTAGTCGTGGGCGACCCGCTGCTCACGGATCGGCGCCGTGCTGAGTGAGACCAGCGCCAGGAATACGACGGCGACGGCGCCCAGCCAGGGGTCGCGGGAGCCCGGCCTGCGGGCGCCGCTGGTCCGCGCAGCGACCAGTTGCACCACTGAGTGCACGGCGATGACGGTCAAGGGGGCCCCGGCCACCGCGAGCAGGGTGGAGATCCGCAAGGGGTCGTCGTACCACCAGGAGGTGAGGGCGCGACGGAACGGGTCATCCGGCACGGCGCTGGCCGCGACCACGTAGGCGAACACGGCCACCAGCCAGGACAGCAGCCACGGCCGGAGCGCGGCCCTCCGCGCGGCGGCGAAGGCACCCAGGACGACCAGCGCGCCCAGCAGCCAGGACGGTGACCGCACTCCGAACACGGCCTCGCTGAGCGGGGTCTCGAGGAGAGCCTCGCCGACCGCCTGAGCAGCCGGCATCATCGGGGAGGCGCCGGGAGGGCGGCCGGCTGTCACGTACACGAGCGTGACCGCGGCGGCGGCCCCCGCAGCCGCCGTGCCGATCATCTCAGCCCCGGCGCGGCGCGTGTCACCGCTCCGCCACAGCCTGCGCCAGCGTCCCGTGGCGGCGCCCAGCACGAGCGGCGTCCCCAGCGCGGTGAGCGAGACCAGTGCAGTCGGGTGGGACACGGCGGCACCGGCCACGGCGACGAGCGCGACGGCGCTGTCGCTGAGCCGGAGCGTGCGTCCCCGCAGCAGCTGGAGCAGCGCGCCGAGCAGGGCGGGCAGCATGCCGGTCGCCCAGGCGAAGGGCCACAGGGTGCCGAACGTGACCACGAGGGTCGGCAGGCTCACGAAGGCGGTGCCGGCCAGCAGGCCGGACGGCGCGGCCCACCGCCACCGGGGGAGCAGCACGGCACTGCAGTAGGCGGTCCCCAACGGCACCACCAGACCGGCCAGCACCAGCGAGCTGGCGTTCCCGGCGAGGAGCGCGTCCGCGCCACTCAGCTGCATGCCGACGGAGACGACATCGTGCCAGCCGGCGGGGTTGGGAGGCAGGCGCCCGGCATCGACGCCCGGACCGCGGCTGAGGACGAGCGCGGAGGCCTCGCCCGTGGCGGCGATGTGGCGCAGCAGCTCGTGGTGCGTGAACGCGTCCGGGGTGATCGGACCGCGGGTCAGACCACCCATGCCCGCCCGTAGGGGGATCGCGGTGAGCAGGAAGGCGAGCGCGGTGGTCACCCAGGCGGCGATGTGGTTCCGCCGGGTGCCCCGGGGGGTCCGGAGGTGTTCGGGCGCGCCGAGCAGGCGATGGAGCAGGGCCGCCACGGCGACGGCGGCAACGGTGCTCATCAGCGCCGCCGGCCACGCCCAGGCGAGTCCCACCAGGCCCGCGCCGACGGCCCCGAGCACCAGCACGGCTGTGCTCACCGCAGGCGCCAGCGCGGCCAGGGGCAGCCCTCGCACGCCCAGCACGTACAGCGCAGCGGCCCCCGGGCCGAACGTCGTCAGCGCGACCGACACGAGGGCCAGGACGACGGTCAGCCAGCTCACGAGGGGTCCTCCGGGGTGCAGGTGCGCAACGTGCGGGAGCGGGGGCGCCGCGGGGCGCCCGTCACGGCCGGTCCCGGCATGCCGTCACCTCGTACAGCCGAGCGCGCCCCTCGTGGTCCACGAGCCGAACGGCGTCGGAGTGGGCCAGCCCGGTCAGCCCCGGGTAGGAGAGGCCGCGGCCGTCCCGCCAGAGCGGGGCGCCGAAGTCGAGGGCATAGCCGACGTCCAGATCGGCGAGGGCGCGGCAGACCTCCGGGTCGGTGCTCGCGTGCCTCAACCCCTCCGCGACGATCTTGGCCTCGTCGGCGGGGCGGGCGCCGAGCTGCGGGACGAGGACCGGCACGCCGGCGACGGCGTAGGCCAGCCCCGAGCCGTCCCACGGGTTCGCGGCGACGCGGGTGCCCTCGGGCACGGTCGAGGGCAGCCGCTCGAGCAGTGTCATCTCGTCGGCGGTCAGGAGGGTCCCGCGCAGCGGGTCGGTCGGGAGGTCGTGCTTTTTGGCGAGTCCCGCGTACAGATCGGCCGAACTGCTGTCGGCCGCGGAGATGCCCAGGCAGCCGACCAGCAGCAGTCCGAGGGCGACGAGGCGCCCGTCGCGGGCTGGCTGTCCGGGACGGGCAGCGAGGGCGGCCTCGGCTGCCGGGCGCACGCGGTCGGCGAGCCAGGACAGCGCGACCGCCGCCAGTGGGAGCGCGGTCACCGGGATCAGCACGGCCAGCCGGGCCGAGTCGTTGTACCAGAAGCCGGTGAGCTGCTGGCTGAGCTCGGAGTCGACCGAGGCCGCGAAGACGAACGGCACCGCGCTGAGGGCGTGTGCGACGACGAGCCAGCGCAGTCCCCGCCGCCGTGCGGCCACCCCGATGCCCAGGACCGTCAGGCCGGCCGCCACCCACGGGATCGCGCGACCGAGGGGAGACATCATGAGCCACGACCCCACCGCCTGGCTGGGGGTGGCGAGCGCAGGCCAGTCGCTCGTCCGCATGGCGGCCAGCACCGACGACCGGTCCACGGCGAGGACCACCGCCGTCACGACGGTCGCCGCGACGACGACCGCGAGTGCGGTGACCGTGCGCCGCCCCGCCGACCAGCCGTCCCGGATGGCCCGGCCGGCGCGGGCGAGGAGGAGGGGCAGGACGATCAGCGTGCACGACAGCAGCACCCCGGGGTGGGCCAGGAACAGCCCGACGGCTCCCAGGCCCGTGGCGGCGGCCAGCGCGGGTCCCCGGAGGGCATACGCCGGTCGCTGCTCCGCGCCGCCGCCCATCGAGGTGAGGCCCATGTGGGCCAGCGCGATGACGGCCGGCATGAAGGAGATGCCCAGCAGGAACGGGTAGAGGACGCCGAAGTCGAGCATGCGCGCCGGGAACAACCCGATGCCCGGGATGATCACCGCGACGCCCAGCACCGCACTCAGCCGCGGGCCGACCAACTGCCGCACGAGCGTGAGCATCGAGACCGGCCACACGACTGCCCCGACCACGAGTCCGAGGGACTGGGTGGCGGCGACGACGTCCCCGTCGAAGGCCACCAACGCGGCCAGGTCGTGCCAGGCGGCCGGGTAGAAGCCACCGTCGCCCGTCCCCCACCCGGCCAGCCGGAGTGAGGACCCCTCGCCGCTGTCCAGGACGTACCGGGTGGTGTTGAGGTGGAAGACGGCATCGAACGTCTGAGATACCCGGTCGGGCCCACCCAGGGCCGAGGCGAGCCGGTAGGCGAGCCAGAGGCTCGCGAGGACCACGGCCCCCGGCAGCAGGAAGGCCCGTGGCGACAGCGCTGGACGTGAGGTGGCTCCCGGTCCCGACGGCCACGGCGCAGGCCGGTCGGCTCGACGTCGGCTCGACCGGCGCACTCCCCACGTGGTCAGTGCGGTCAGCGCGGCCACCACCGTGGTGCTGACGACCACCGCCGGCAGTCCGAAGTCGCTGCCGAGCAGCACCGCCGCGACCGCCGTCGTCGCGACGATGCCCACCGAGGGTGCCGGCGCGAACAGCAACGCGCGCCCGGGCGCTGCCCCTCCGGCGGCGAGCACGACAGCGCCCGGTACGAACAGGACCACCAGGGCCATCACCATGTGCGGGACGGCGGGAGCCCAGGCGCTCACGCGGCGCACCGATCAGTGGAGCCTGACCATTGGCGCCTCGACGTGGGCCTGGTGACGCTGGGGACCGCCGTTCCCGGCTCGGTCGTGCACACGCGCTTCGGTCTCCCGGATTCGCCGGTCCCGTGGGCCGGATGGGATTCGTGCTGGACTGCCCCGTCGGGGGCCGGGTGGGCGGAGTCCGTGCGTGCACGGCGCTGCTGTAGCGCCCAGGTGCCCGTCCGGAGTGGGTGCCCGCAGCACCGCTGCCAGCGTCTCACACGTTGCCGCGGCGACCTGGGCCGAAGCGCTGCCGCACCGGCCCAGGCGCCCGGACCGCCTCACGGTCACCTCGCGCACCGTCATCACCACCGGGTCAGCCGCCCTGAGGGTGGTGGAACCGGCCTGGCGCGACCGTGCGACCGGGCACTCCGGGGCACCACGGAGAGCGAGTCACCCGCGCGGCGGCAGTTCTCCGCAGGCGGTGACCTCGTACAGCCGCGCGCGGCCGACGCTGTCGACGAGCTCGATCCCGGGCGCGGACGACAGCCGGGTCAGCCCCGGGTAGGCCAGCGAGTGGGGGTCGGTCCCCACCGGCGCCCCGAAGTCCAGGGCGTACCGGATGCCCAGCTCGTCGAGGGCGGCGCAGACCGCAGGGTCGGAGGCGACCTGGTTGAGCCGCTGGGCGACCACCTCCGCGGCCTGGCCACCGGGGTAGGCGTCGAGCTGGGCGACCAGCACCGGTACGCCGGCGACCGCGTAGGCCAGACCCGACCCGTCCCAGGGGTTCGCCGCGACTCGAGCCCCGGCGGGCAGCAGCTCGGGCAGCCGTTCCAGGAGGTCCCGCTCGTCGGCGGTCAGGAGCGTGCGGTCCACCGGCTGGGTGGGCACCCGGTACGTCTCCGCCAGTGCGTCGTACCGCTCCCGGGTGAGGCCACCGGCGGAGACGAGCAGCAGGACGGTCACCAGCAGCGTGCCGCCGACCGGCACGACCCAGGGAGCGAACCGCCGGGGGATGCGATCGGCGGCGGCCAGCAGTGCGCGGCGCGGCCAGCGCGCCAGCCAGGCGAGCGCCACCCCGGCCAACGGCAGGCCCGTGATGGGCAGCACGGCGGCGAGGAGGGCCGGGTCGTTGCCCCATGCGCCGGTCAGTCGCTGCGCCAGGTCCGGGTCCAGCCCGGCGGCGAGCACGTAGGGGACGGCGCACAGGACGTACGCGGCGACCAGCCAGCGGAGTCCGCGGTGGCCGGCCGCCACGCCGATCCCGGCCAGAGTCAGCAGGGTGACCACCCACGGTGCCAGGCGGCTGGACGGCGACATGGTCAGCCATGCGCCGACGGCCTGGGCCGGGGTGTCGGCGCCGGGCAGGTCGACGATCCGCGTCAGCTCGACGTCCGGTGCGGTGCCGACCCAGATCAGCGCCCCGCAGGCCAGCAGGACCACGCCCACCGCGATGACCACCGCGTTGAGTCGGCGGCCGACCGCCCAGCGGCGGCGGGCCGACGAGGCGCCCGCGGCGAGCAGCAGCGGCAGCAGCACCAGCACCGCGGAGGCGAGCGCCCCTGGGTGGGCGAACAGGAGGCCCAGCACCGCGGCGGCCGCCGCGATCAGCAGGTGGACCAGGTGCGCGGCGGGGCGGGGCAGGACCGGGCGGACGACCATGCCGACGATCGCGACCAGCGAGGGAGCCAGCGCGATGCCGAGCAGGAGGTCGTAGGAGACCCCGTACTGCAGCATCCAGGCGGGGAAGAGCCCGACGGCGGGCAGCAGGGCGCCCACCCCGAGCAGCGCCGCCCAGCTGGGGCCGACCAGCTGGCGCACCATCAGCAGCACCGACAGGGGCCAGACGACCGCGCCCACGACGAGGGCCAGCGCCTGGGTGGCGACCGGCACGTCGCCGCCGATCGCAGCCACCAGCGCGGCGAGGTCGTGCCAGGCAGAGGCCGCGAAGCCGCTGCCGCCGGTGTCCCAGCCGGCCAGCCCCAGCGAGGAGCCGTCGCCGGTGGCCAGGACGTGTCTGGTCGTGTTCAGGTGGTAAACGGCCTCGATGGTCTGGGAGATCCGGTCCGGCGCACCGATGGCCTCGGCCAGCCGGCGGGTCAGCAGCACCGCGGCCAGCACCCAGGCCAGCGGCAGGGCGTAGTCGCGCGGCGATCGGGACCGCGGCCGCCGCGGCACGGCGGTCGTGGCCGGGGCCAGTGGGGGGACGACGCCGGCGCCACGAAGCCGGCGCGCCCCGCGGGCCAGCACGGCGCCGGCCACGGCCGCGCCGGCGGTGGCCAGCAGGACCACCGGGATGCCGAACCGGACGCCCGCGACGTCGGCCACGATCGCGGTGGTCGCCACCAGGCCGACCGACGGGCCGGGAGCGAACAGCACCGCGCGCCGCCAGGGCGCCCCCGAGGCGACCAGCACGGCGGTGCCGGGGCCGAACACCAGCAGCACCGCCAGGAGCCAGTACGGGACCGCGGGACCCCAGGTGCTCATGCCGCGACCGGGCCGGTGCCGGCGTCAGCGGGGACGGGGCAGGGAACGAGGGCGCTGGCGCTCACAGCGGACCCCCTCTGGGACGTGCGCACGCGCTGCGGTCTCCTGGTGTCCGTGGTTCCGCGCCCCCGTGGCGCCCACTGCCGGCCGACCGGAGGGTCGCCCGACGCCGGCACGTCCGCCGGGCGACCGGCAGACGCGGAGGCGGGCGCGTCAGCGCCGGGTCAAGCCTCGCACATAGCGTGCGTGGTCCCCGGTCCCGACGGGCGTGGCGCGGTACCCGTTGCGCCGGAAGAGCTGGTGGGACCCCTCGTTCCCCGGCAGCACCACCGCCACCACCTCCTCCGCGGCCGGTTCCGCGACCGCCAGCCAGTCGTCGGAGGCCCGCAGGCTCGCGCCACCGAGCCCGCGGCCGCGCATCCCCGGCGCGACGGTGATCGAGACCTCCCAGCGACGCCGGTCCGCGGGCGAGTCCGGCGCCGGCAGCAGGTCGTAGCGGGTGGTGGCCACCGGCTCCGGCGGCTGTCCGGCTCCCGCCGCCCGCTCCAGGACCAGCAGGTGCCGGTCCGGGTCGGCCAGCACGGCCGCCAGCCAGCGTGCGTGGCCGTCGGGGGTGACCTCGTCCGGCGTCCGGGACCAGCGGCGCACCTCGGGGTCGTTGCGCCAGTCCAGCAGCATCGCCGCATCGGCCGGGGTGGCCGGGCGCGCCGCCAGCGAGGGGGCGGGGTGTCCGGTGGTCGTCATCGGCGGGTGCCCTCCGCGGTCGGGGTCGTCGTGGTGGTCGGGGTGCTGGTCGTGGCGGGCCGGTGCCGGACCGCGCCGACGAGCGCGTCAGCGACCCGCTCCGCGCCCTGTCCGTCGGTCAGCTCCGCAGCCCGCCGGGCGACCGCGCCCAGCGGGGTGCCGGAGACGAGCCGGCGCAGCCGCTCGCCCAGCAGCCCGGGGTCCGTGACGGGACGGTCGGCCAGCGGCAGCACCGCACCGCGGGCCGTGAGCTCGCGGTAGGCCGGCAACTGGTTGGCCACGACCGCCACCACGGCGGTCGGCCGCGCCAGGCAGCACAGCTCCCACAGCGTCGTCCCGCCGGCGGAGACCACCAGGTCGGCCAGCAGCATCTCCTCGTGGATCGCGGCGACGTGGTCCAGGACGGTGATCCGTGGCCGGTCGGCCGGGAGCGCCGACCGCCCGGCGGCGGGCACCACCGCCCGCACCTCGGCCTCGGGGAAGGCCAGGGCGGCTGCGGACGCGCCGACCGAGGCCATCCCGGCGGCGTCGGTGCCGCCGAAGAGCGACAGGACGCGGCGGGGGCGCTCCGGCAGCGTGGCCGCGGAGCGGAGTGCGCTCGCCCGGTGCGCGGCGAACTCCGGCCGCAGCAGCGCGTGCTCCGGGCCCGCGAGGACCCGGGTGCCGGCCGGGTAGGGGAGCCCCTCGGCGCCGAGGCCCGGGTTGACCACCAGGTCGGCGGTGAACGGGCGGTCGGCCAGGTCGTCGAGGACGGCCAGGGTGGCTCCGCCGGCGCCGAGGACCCGGTGCAGCGACGTCAGCCACGGGCCGTCCACGCGGTAGCTGTCGACGACGACGACGGCGCCGGGCCCGCCGGCGGTGCGCGCCACGTCCGGCGCCGCCCACGGGCCCACGTCGACGTGCCACCCGGCGGCGACCACCGACTCCACCGCCCGTGGCACCGAGTCCGGCGGGAGGGCCACGCGCACGTCGGCGCCGCGGTCGGCCAGCACACGGGCCAGCGCGGTGGACCGCACGAAGTGCCCCAGTCCGGTCACGGTGGCCGCATCGCACAGGAGGGTCACGGGGCGGCCGGCCCAGGCGCCGCCCGCGGCCCGCGCCGCGGCGGTGGTCCCGCTGCCTCCGGTCACGGCGCTCAGCCCGCCTCGAGGGGCTTCTGCACCACGTCCGCGTTGAGCGCGACGAGGTCGGGCCGCGCCCGCAGCAGCGCGACGACCGACCGCCACGGGTGCGGGCCGGGGCCCAGCTCGGCGGCCACCGCCTCGATCAGCTCCGCGTCGGCCGGGGTGTCGAGGGTCACCCGCAGGTCGTCGGCGCGTGGCGCGACGACCACCCCGGTGAGGCGGAACCGCTCCGGGTCGGCGTACAGCCCGGAGGTCACGTGGGTGCGGTGGTGCCCGGTCGCCGTCCCCGACACGGCACGCAGCGCGGCCACCGTGGCCAGCTCGACGTCCAGGCCGCGGGGCAGCGTGCGCTCCAGCGTGGTCGCGACGTAGTCCTGGGTGGGGTCGGCGCGCCAGACCCCGACCGTCTGGGCGATGAGGGCCGGGTCCAGGAACGGGCAGTCGGCGGTGAGCCGGACCAGCGCGTCGGCCGGGTGGTCGTCGGCGGCCTGCAGGAACCGGGAGAGCACGTCGTCCTCGCTGCCGCGGGTCACCGACACGCCCAGCCGCGCCGCCTCCTCGGCGACGGCGTCGTCGCCGGGCAGGACGGAGGTGGCCACCACCACCTCGTCCACGCCCTCGGCGGCCCGCGCGGCGCGGACGACCCAGCCCAGCACCGAGGCGTCGACCAGCGGACGGAGCACCTTGCCGGGCAGCCGGGAGGAGCCGGTGCGGGCCTGGACGACGGCGTTCACCCGTCGGTGTGACACTGGGGGTACCCCTTCCGGGAGGGTGTGCGGCACGGGGGGATCCCCCGGAGCCGGGCGAGCCCCGGCGTGGCTCGTGCCATCATGCTGCGTCATCGGGTGGTGACGCTCACCGCCCACCGACGTGTCCGTGCTGACTAGGAGTGGTTGATGTCCGTCCTCGAGGGATCCTCGATCTTGGTGACCGGGGGCACGGGATCCTTCGGCAAGGCCTTCCTGCGCTACCTCCTGGACAACGAGGACCCCCGCCGGGTCGTCGTGTTCAGCCGGGACGAGCTCAAGCAGCACGAGGTCCGCCGGCTCTTCGACGACGACCCGCGGCTGCGGTTCTTCATCGGCGACATCCGTGACCGGGCGCGGCTCACCCGCGCCATGGACGGCGTGGACCACGTGGTGCACGCCGCCGCGCTCAAGCAGGTCGACACCGCCGAGTACAACCCGTTCGAGTTCGTCCAGACCAACGTCAACGGGTCGCAGAACGTGATCGAGGCGGCGATCGACGCCGGGGTGGACAAGGTCGTCGCCCTCTCCACCGACAAGGCGTCCAGCCCGATCAACCTCTACGGCGCGACCAAGCTGTGCGCGGACCGGATGTTCGTCAGCGGCAACCACTACGCCGCGCACCACCGCACCCGGTTCGCCGTGGTGCGCTACGGCAACGTGATGGGCAGCCGCGGCAGCGTGATCCCGGTGTTCCGCGACCTGGCCGCGCGGGGCCAGTCCCTGCCGATCACCGACCAGCGGATGACCCGGTTCTGGATCACGCTGCCCCAGGCGGTGCAGTTCGTGATCGACTCCTTCGACACGATGCACGGTGGGGAGATCTACGTGCCCCGCATCCCGAGCATGCGGGTGGTCGACCTCGCGGAGGCCGTCGCCCCGGGTGCGCCGACCCACGAGATGGGCATCCGGCCGGGGGAGAAGCTGCACGAGGAGATGATCGCGCCGGACGACTCACGGCGGACCGTCCTGGTCGGCGACCGGTACGTGATCATGCCCTACGTCGCGGGCTGGGGGTACGAGCCGCCGGCCGACGGGGTCCCGGTCGAGGACGGCTTCACCTACCGGTCGGACGTCAACGACCTCTGGCTCGGCGTCGAGGAACTGCGCGACCTCGCCGACCGGTACGCCTGATCGGAGACGTGGTGCTTCCCTACGGCCGACAGTCCATCGACGACGCGGACGTCACCGCCGTCGTCGACGCGCTGCGCAGCGACTGGCTGACCACCGGGCCGGCGGTGACGGCCTTCGAGGAGGAGATCGCGCGGCACGCCGGCGGTGTCCCGGCGGTCAGCGTCACCTCCGGCACCGCCGCGCTGCACGTCGCCTACGCCGCGGCGGAGGTGGGCCCGAGGGACGAGGTGGTCACCAGCCCGCTGACCTTCGTGGCCACGGCCGCGACCGCGGCGCTGCTGGGGGCGCGGGTGGTGTTCGCCGACGTCGAGGAGGACACCGGTGACCTCGACCCGGTCGCCGCGGAGGCCGCCGTCACGTCCCGGACGAAGGTGGTCGCCACCGTCGACTACGCCGGCCTGCCCGCGGACATGGACGCCCTGACGGCGCTGTGCCGGCGGACCGGCACGCTGCTGCTCGAGGACGCGGCGCACTCGATCGGCGGCAGCTGGCGGGGGCGTCCGGTCGGCGCGCTCGCCGACCTCACGACCTTCTCGTTCTTCCCGACCAAGAACCTGACCACGGCCGAGGGCGGGGCAGTGCTCAGCCCGCACCCGGAGGTCATGGCGCGGGCCCGTGCGTTCAAGAACCACGGACTGGTCCGGGAGCCGGAGCGGCAGCGGTACCCCGACGAGGGGCCCTGGCACCAGGAGGTGCACGGCTTCGGGCTGAACTACCGGCTCCCCGACGTGCTGTGCGCGCTGGGCACCAGCCAGCTGCGCCGGTTGCCGGGGTTCGTGGCGCGGCGGGCGGAGATCCACGCGCGCTACGACGCCGGCCTGGCGGACCTGGCCGGGGTCCGCCTCCCGGCCCGGCGCGCGGAGGCCGATCCGGCCTGGCACCTGTACCCGCTGCGGGTGCTCGGCGGCCGCCGGCGGGCTCTGTTCGAGCACCTGCGCGCGGCGGGGATCGGCGTCCAGGTGAACTACGTGCCGGCCTACTGGCACCCGGTGTTCGAGGACCTCGGCTACCGCCGGGGCATGTGCCCCCGCGCCGAGGAGTACTACGCGCAGGAGATCTCGCTGCCGTTGTTCACCGACCTCACCAACGCCCAGGTCGACCACGTCGTGGACGAGATCCGGGGGTTCCTGGGGGAGTGAGCTCGTCCCCGGCGGACGCCACCCGGCAGGTCCTCGGGCGCGGCTCGCTCTACACGCTGGCCACGGCCGCCCCCGCGGCGGCGGCCGTCGGGGTGCTGCCGGTGGTCACCCGGGTGCTGGACGCGCCGCAGTTCGGCGTGGTCTCGGTGGGGCTGGCCGTGGTGCAGGTCGGGCTGATCCTGTTCGGGCTGGGCCTGGGTGCGGCGGTGACCCGGGTCGTCGTGCTGGAGGGCGGTGGCACCGCGCGCGGTGCGGCGCTCGTCGTGCGCGGTGCGGTCCTGGCGGTGGCGCTCGGTGCCGTGTCCGTCGTCACCGGCCCGTGGTGGTCGCCGTGGCTGCTGGACCTGCCCTGGTCGGCCGCGCTCGCCTGGGCCGTGGTCGCCGCGGCAGCCGGCAGCGTGGTGGTCCTGGTCCAGTCGCACCTGCGCGGTACCGACCGGGTCGGGTCCTTCGTCCTGCTGGCGCTCACGGCGAACCTCGGCGGGCCGGCGGCCGGGCTGGTGCTGGTCACGGTGGGGACGGCCCGGGCCAGCGGGTACACCGCCGGGGTGGCCGCCGGCCAGTTGGTGGCTGCGGTCGTCGGCCTGGTGGCCCTGCTGCGGCGCGAGCAGCGCCGGGGTGGCCCGGGTGCGCTCGCCGACGGGCTGCGCCTGGGGCTGCCCACGCTGCCGCACCAGGTCTCCCTGTACCTCGCCGTCGGTGGGCTCGTGGTCATCGCGAACCACCTCATCGGCCCGGTCGCGGGTGGTCGGGCCAACATCGTCCTCACACTCGGGGTCGGCGGCACCGTGCTGATCGCGGCGATGAACAACGCCTGGGCGCCGGCCGTGTACCGGGCCGCCCCGGCCGACCGCCCCGCGGTGCTCGACGCGAGCACCCGCCGGATCGGGCTGATGGCGGCGCTGGTCGGTGGCGCCGTCGCGCTGTCCGGGCCGTGGCTGCTGCGGCTGCTGGCGTCGGCCGACTACGCCCCCTCCGAGCTCGTGGCCCCGCTCGCGGCGGTCACCGCGGCCACCGTCCTCTCGGTGCCCTACCTGGCCAGCGGGCACCTGGTGTTCGCCGTCGGGCGCACCGGTGGGCTGGCCCTGACCACGCCGCTGAGCGTGGCCGCCGGGCTCGCCGCCGGTGGGCTGGCGATGGCCGCCTGGGGGCTGATCGGGCTCGCCGTCGGCTACCTGACCACCTACGTCGGGCTGGCCGTCGGTACGACCGTGCTCCAGCGCCGGGTGTCGCCTACCCCCTGGTGGCCGCCGTTCATGCCGCTGGCCCTGACCGTCACCGTCGCGGCCTCGACGGCCGGTGCGCTGCTGCCGGCCGACGGCGCGGGTGCGGTCGTGCGTCTCGTCGGGGCGGTGCTCGCCATTGGTGCGCTGGGCGCCGTCCTGCTGGACGCGGTACGACCGGGGGCGCTGCCCCGGCGCCTCACTCGACCGGCAGCGGCTCGGGCGACGACGGGGGGAGCCGGCGGGGGAGCCGGCGGGGCAGGTAGCTGAGCGCACCGCGCAGCCAGGCGCCGGTGGACACCCCGGGCGTCGTGGCGGTGCCCTCCGGCGGTGCCGGTGCCTCGCGGGTGAGCTGCAGCCGGGCGCGCTGCAGGGGCGCCAGCGCCCAGTAGTCGAGCAGAAGGGTGGGGGCAGGGGAGTTCCAGCCGAGCGTGGTGCGCAGCTCCTGCGGCGAGCGCAGGTGCGCCACCCCGAGCTCGTCGGCGGCCAGCCGCTGGACGACGCCGGCGTCCAGCTGCTGCCCCTGGAGCTCCGGCCACAGCTCGCGGACCCGGTCGTAGGCGGAGGTGTCCTCCCCGTCCAGGTGCAGGGGGTCGCCGTAGACGGCGACGTCGCGGCCGAGCTGGGCGGCGTACAGCACCGGCGTGGACAGCCGGTTGGAGACCACCCGGTCGGCCCGCGCGAGCATCGTCCAGAGGCGGCCGAGGAACGCCGGGTCCATCCGGGGCCCGAGGACGACGCAGCGGTGCCCCGCGCCGCGGTAGGCGGCGAGGATCTCCGGGTCGCGTGCGTCGGCGGCGTACAGGCAGACGGTGGCCGGCCCTTCGACCTCGGCCCAGTGCCGTGCCAGGCCGGCGTGGTCACCCCGGATCCGCTGGGTCTCGATGCCGTGCACCGGCATGATCACGGTGCGGTCCTCGGGGCGCTGCTGCGGCGGGCGCGCGCCGGCGCCCGCGGTCAGGTAGAGCCACGGGGCGCCGATCGCCACGGTCTCGACTCGCCCGTCCGGCGACCACGCCCGGGAGTGGTGGCTCCACACGAACAGCCGCCGCCGGCCGGTGGGCCAGCCGCGGCCCCCGCCGGTCGACAGGGACGGGAAGTCCCGGAAGTGGGTCTCCACGGGGCTGCCCGCGGTCCAGCCGTGCTGGACCAGACCCGGGATGTGCCGCGGACGCGACAGGCCGGCGTGGGCAGCCAGGGCGGAGCTGTGCCCGTAGTAGTGATTCTGTGACTCCATGTCGATGGCGACTCTACGACCTGGTCCGGGTTACGCTCGACAGGCTGTGAAGGAGTCGACGATGCCGTTGCGTGCGGCGAGGCCGGACACGTGGGTCGTCATCCCGTTGTTCAACGAGGCGACCGTCATCGGTGACGTGGTCCGTGACCTGCGCACCGAGTTCTCCTGGGTCGTGTGCGTCGACGACGGGTCCAGCGACGGCTCGGCGGAGGTGGCCCGCTCCGCCGGTGCGGTGGTGGTGCAGCACCCGGTGAACCTGGGGCAGGGCGCCTCGCTGCAGACCGGGATCGAGTACGCGCTGCGCGACCCGGGGATGCGGTACGTGGTGACGTTCGACGCCGACGGGCAGCACCGGGTGGCCGACGCCGCGGCCATGGTCGACCGGCTGGCGTCCGGAGAGGCGGAGGTCGTCTTCGGCTCCCGGTTCCTCGACGACCGCACCCAGCCGAGCTGGGCCAAGCGCGCCCTGCTGCGGGCCGCGGTCGTCTACACCAACTCCACGACCCGGGTCCGGCTGACCGACGCGCACAACGGGCTGCGCGCCCTGAACAGGCGGGTGGCCGATCACCTGGAGATCAAGCAGAACCGGATGGCGCACGCGTCGGAGATCGTGGAGCAGATCGGGAGCGGTGGGTTCCGCTACGTCGAGCACCCCGTGCACATCCTCTACACGGAGTACTCCCGCTCCAAGGGTCAGTCGATGCTGAACTCGGTCAACATCGTCACCGAGATGTTCTTCAAGTGAGGGGTGCCGCCCGGTGCTGATCCAGATCGTCCTGCTCGCCGGGATCGTCCTGCTCGCCGCGGCCCTCCTCCGCCGCTCCGGCGCCCGCCACCAGGCGATCCGCCGGCTGGCGCTGCTCGGCTTCGGCGCCTTCGCCGTCACCTCGGTCGTGGTGCCCGACATCTGGAACGAGCTGGCCGAGATCGTCGGGGTCGGCCGCGGTACCGACCTGCTGCTCTACGGCACGATCATGGTGCTTCTGGGGTTCATCACGACGTCCTACATGCGCTTCCGGGACCTGGAGCACCGCTTCACCAAGCTGTCGCGGCGGATCGCCCTCGACGAGGTGCCGGCGCCGGGTGAGCTGGCCGCGCTGCTGCCCGGTGCGCCGGGCGAGGCCGAGGGCGGGCACCGCCCCCAGGCCTCACGCCGGGCGTCCGCGCCAGCCGAGCCAGGCGCTGGAGACCATCTCGCGTAGGTCCCGTTCCGCGCGCCACCCGAGGGCGGCGCGGATGGTGGCGTCCGACGCCACCACCCGGGGGGCGTCACCGGCCCGCCGCGGCAGCACCTCCGGCTCGGTCGGCAGACCGGTCACCGACCCGATCACGTCCAGCACCTCCCGCACGCTCGCACCGGTTCCCGTGCCGACGTTGAGCAGCAGGTCGGGACCGCCGGCGTCCAGGTGCTCCAGCGCGGCGACGTGCGCCTGCGCGAGGTCGGCGACGTGGATGAAGTCACGGATGCAGCTGCCGTCCGGGGTGGGGTGGTCGCCGCCGAACAGCAGCGGGGCACGCCCGGACGAGAGCCGCTCGAACACCATCGGGATCAGGTTGGTGACCGCCACGTCGGTCAGCGCGGGTTCGGCCGCGCCCGCCACGTTGAAGTAGCGCAGGAGCGCGTACCGCAGGCCGTGGGCGTTCGCCGCGGCCCGGGTCATCCACTCGCCGATCAGCTTCGTCTCCCCGTAGGGGGACAGCGGCACGGTGGGCGTCTCCTCGGTCACCTGGTCGACGTCGGGCATGCCGTACACGGCCGCGGAGGAGGAGAAGACGAGCAGGTCGACCTCGCGGGCGCGCATCGCCTCCAGCAGCGTGAGCAGCCCGGTGACGTTCTCCCGGTAGTAGTGCAGGGGCAGCGCCACGCTCTCGGCGACCTGCTTCTTGGCGGCCATGTGCACGACGCCGCGGACCCGGTGCTCCACCAGGACCCGCTCCAGCAGGTCGCGGTCGTGCACGCTGCCGCGGACCAGGGGCACGTCGACCAGGTGGTCCCGCCCGGTCGACAGGTCGTCGAGCACCACCACCTCGTGCCCGCGGGCGGTCAGTGCACGCACGACGTGCAGTCCGATGTACCCAGCGCCACCAGTGACCAGCCAGCTCACCGGGTGAGCTTAGGCGACGGGCGGTGCGCCGGGCGGGATCTCAGTCCAGGAGCCGGGAGACCGCCGACAGTCGCGCGTCGCCGGCCATCGACGCCAGCCAGGTCGCCCAGCCCGGTCGGGTGCGCACGGCCTCCAGGGCGCTGCGGGCGGCGGCCCGGTCGCCCCGGCGGGAGGCGGCGAGCGCGGCGTAGAGGTCGCGGGCGCCCTCCGGCGCGAAGACGGCCAGGGTCTCGTAGTCCCGCTCGTCGTAGGCGCGCTGCAGGTTGCGGAGCATCCGCAGCTGGGCCACCGGGTCGCCGGAGTCGTCGACCCGCAGGTCGATCCGGACGCCGTCGTCGTCCTCGGTGGCCGGCTCGCCGCCGACCACCAGCAGGGCGGCGGACTGCCGGCCGCGCAGGTCGCCGCCGGCGTCCTGACCCGCGGTCAGCGCGGCCAGCAGCCGGTCGGCGAGCGGGCCGCCGGCGGAGCCGAAGGCGGCCGACATGGCCGGCAGCACGTCGGGGGAGGTGAGCATGTTGCCCTGCACGCTGAAGCCGTCGCCGAGCAGGTGACCGCTGGCCGGCAGCGACCCGCGCCCGGTGTCGGCGGCGACCCGGCCGCCGGCGTCGAGCACCGCGATCTGCCGGTCGACGTCCTCGGCGGCGTGCGAGGCGTGCCGCACCAGGTCCTCCGGCGAGGTGCCCGCCGCCAGGCCGGCCATCAGCGAGGTGCCCAGCCCGCGCCGGCTGCGGGCCTGCACGGCCACCACCCCGACGCCGGGTCGGACGGTCGGCACGGCGCGGCCGACGGCGAGGATGCAGGAGGAGACCGCGATGCCCAGGTCCCCGGTGCCCGGGTCCCGGGCGATGACGGAGAAGGTCATCGTCTCGTGTTCCTGCTGCGGCGCCGGCCTCCGTGCAGGGGCCCGCGCCGAGCGTGCGAGGGGTGGGGGGCAGGGAGGTCCTTCTTCACACGCCCGCCGGGAGGGACATCGTGGGGACGTCGGCGGGGACCTCCAGCGGTGCGCCGGTGGCGGCCAGGACGTCGTCGGAGGTGACCCCGGGGGCGGTCTCGCGGAGCACCAGCCCGGTGCGGGTGACGTCGATGACGGCCAGGTCGGTGACGATGCGGTCGACGCACGCCTTGCCGGTGAGGGGCAGCGAGCACTCCGCGACGATCTTCGCCGACCCGTCGCGGGCGGTGTGCTCCATCATCACGATCACCTCGCGTGCCCCGTGGACCAGGTCCATCGCGCCGCCCATCCCGTTGACCATCTTGCCGGGGATGAGCCAGTTGGCCAGGTCCCCGGCAGCGCTGACCTGCATGGCGCCCAGGACGGCGACGTCGACGTGGTGGCCGCGGATCATGCCGAAGGACAGCGCGGAGTCGAAGTAGCTGGCGCCGGGCAGGACGGTGACCGTCTCCTTGCCGGCGTTGATCAGGTCGGCGTCCTCCTCGCCCTCGAAGGGGTAGGGGCCGACGCCGAGGATCCCGTTCTCGCTCTGCAGCACCACGTGCACGCCGTCGGGCACGTGGTTGGGCACCAGGGTGGGCATGCCGATGCCCAGGTTGACGTACTGCCCGTCGCGCAGGTCGGCGGCGACGCGGGCGGCGAGCTGGTCGCGGGTGAGCGCCATGGTCAGGCCTCCGTGGTCTCGGTGCCGGCAGCCGCGGGGGTCGCCGCGCTCGGGCGGGGGCGGGTGGTGCGCTTCTCGATCTTCTTGGCCGCGGCCGGGTCGGCCGGGTCGACGGCGACCACCCGCTGCACGAAGACGCCCGGCAGGTGGACCGCCTCCGGCGGGATCTGCCCGGGCTCGACGAGCCGCTCGACCTCGGCGATCGTCACCCGGCCGGCCATCCCGGCCAGCGGGTTGAAGTTGCGCGCCGACTCGCGGAACACCAGGTTCCCGTGCCGGTCGCCCACCGCGGCACGGACCAGCGCGAAGTCGGCGGTCAGCGCCGTCTCCAGCACGTAGTCGGTGTCGCCGAACCGGCGGGTCTCCTTCGGCGGGCTCGTCGCGACGACGTTGCCGTCGGCGTCGTAGCGCACCGGGATGCCGCCGTCGGCGACCAGCGTGCCCACCCCGGTGGGCGTGTAGAAGGCCGGGATGCCGGTGCCTCCGGCGCGCAGCCGCTCGGCCAGAGAGCCCTGCGGGGTCAGCTCGACCTCCAGCTGCCCGGACAGGTAGAGCCGGGCCAGCTCCTTGTTGCCGCCGACGAAGGAGCTGATCGTCTTGGCGATCCGGCCGGCGTAGAGCAGCACGCCCAGCGCCTGGTCGTCGACGCCGCAGTTGTTGCTGATCGTCGTCAGCCGGTCGGCGCCCTGCTCCAGCAGGGCGCCGATCAGCGCGAACGGCACTCCGCAGAGGCCGAACCCGCCGACCGCCAGGGTGGCGCCGGAGGGGATGTCGGCAACGGCCTCACGTGCGCTGGGGACGACCTTGTCCATGCGGCTGACCACCGTCTCTCGTCGGCTGGGCCGGCGGAGGAGTCAGACGGGGTGGCCCAGCTCGCGGATCCCGTCGAGCTTCGTGCCGAGCGTAGCGGTGACCCGCTCGGCCTCGGCCCGGCTCTGCAACTGGGTGGAAGCCGCGTCGTGGACCAGCACCACGGAGGCCCCGGCCGCCAGGGGCGCCAGCAACCAGGCCACCGGGCCGGCCTCGGTCGCGGTCCGCTCGTCGACCAGGACCCGGTCCCCGGCGGCCAGGCCCAGCCGGGCGGCCAGCTCTTCGGCGGTCCGGGTGAGCTGGCCGAGGGTGAGCTCCACCCCGCCGGCGATCAGGCCAGGTCGCGTCGGGTCGACCGGCTGCCAGGGGGTGAAGACGTCGCCCTGCCCCCGCACCTCCAGCGCGAAGTCGCGGGCCGGCCCGGTGTAGCCGGTCATGCCCATGCCCAGCGGGTGCAGCGAGAGCCCCAGCAGCTCGGGCAGCCCCTGCTCCTCCAGCGGCGGCAGCCGGTCCTGGGCGGCGAGCACGACGTCGGCGGCGGTGAGCCGGCCGTCGTCCTCGACGGCGGTGTCGAGCACCGCGGCCCCGCAGCTCCAGACGCCGAGCAGCACCGCGGCCGTCTGCCAGTGCACCGGCAGCGCCACCGCCACGGTGCTGCCGGGGGCGGTGTCGAACTCCTCCTGCAGCAGGTTGGCCGCCTTCGCCACCCAGTTGGCCAGCGTGGTCGCCGACAGCTCGACGCGGTCGCCGGAGGCGTCGTCGTACCAGGTGATCAGCGGCGCCGCGGGGTCGCGCCGGACGCGGGCGGTGAGCAGGTCGGCGGGGCCGCTGGGAGGGGTGTGGGTCACGCGAACAGCGTGGCACCCGCCCACCCCGGCTCCCGCCATCGGTGGCCCGCCGGAGCTACAGTCGGGCACCGAGGGGCGCCGTCGCCCCGGGCAGAACGAAGCCGTCGCCGTCCGTGGCCGAGGCTCGTCGTGCGGGCCGGTGGTCCGCGCCCGACCGGGAGGCCGAGGAGATGACCACAGGGACCGCTGCGCCCAGCGGCGCCTCCGCAGTCGTCCAGCGCACCGGCAGGCGGGCCCCCGACGGCCCCGGACGACGCCGCACCGCGGAGTGGCTGCTCGGGGCGGCCACCTACGGTGGCCACCTGGTCGTGCAGGTGGTGCAGCTCCTCGTGCTGCACCAGTTGGCCCCGCGCTTCTTCTGGCTCGACGACTCCCAGTCCCAGTTCGGGCCGATGACCTGGTGGATGGGCCGGAACCAGCAGGACGGGCGGCCGCCCCTGATGGACCCGGACCTGGGCCAGGCGGGCAACCTCGTCGCGGACATGCAGTACGGCGCGCTCGACCCGCTGCACTGGGGGCTCCAGGCGCTGGCCGCCCAGACCGACGACCTGCTGCTGATGTCCTGGCTCTTCGGCGGCGGCTGCGTGCTGGGCCTGGGAACCGGCGCGCTCGTGCTGCTGCGTCACCACGGGGTCCCGCGGCCGCTGGCGGTCGCCGGCGCGGTCGGGATCGCCTCCAGTGGCTTCTTCCTCTGGTACGGCAGCTCGTGGTGGCCGCTGATGTGGAGCGTCGCCTGGCTGCCCTGGTTCTGGTGGGGGCTGGCGACGCGCCGCTGGTGGGGTGCCGCCGTGCTGGCGCTGGCCACCTGGGCGCTGCTCACCTCGGGCAACCCCTACGTCCTCTTCTTCGCCCTCGCCATCATCGTGGCCCAGGCCGTCGAGCGGGTGCGGGCCGCCGGGTCCGTGCGGGCCCTGCTCGGTCCGGCGGACGCCGCCCGCGCCCTCGCGCTGTTCGGCGGGCTGGCGGTGGCCCTGCCGACGCTGCTCAGCACCGTCGAGCTCTCCCCGTACATGTCGCGCCAGGGCGCGGAGCCGGTCATCGGCAACGCGGGGTTCGGGGTGCCCAACCTGGCCGACGTCGTCCTCGGCGGCGCCACGCTCATGGGGCAGACCAACGCCTGGACCGGCGCCGTCCAGGTGGTGCCCGCGATGGCGACGCTGGTGGTCGCGCTGCCGGCGCTGGCCCTGGTGCGCTGGCGGACGGCGCTGCGCCACCCGGGCGTGCTGACGGCGCTGGCCGTCTACGTCCTGGCCGTCGTCCTCACCCAGCTGCCGACGACCGTGTCGGTGTTCCGCTACCCGTTCCGGTACCTGGTGATCGTGCAGGTGATGCTCCCGCTGCTCGCGCTGATCGCGGTGACGGCGGCTCCGGCGCTGGAGCGGAAGCGGCTCCGCCTGGCGCTGCTCATCGTCGGGGCGCAGGCCCTGCTGGCCTGGTTCCGGGCACCGCTCTTCGTGCGCTGGCACGTGCTGGCGGGGGTGCTGGCCGTGGTCGCCCTGGGGTGCCTCGTGGTCGCCCTGCGCCGGCGTCCGCCCTGGGCGACGGTCGCGGCCGGTGCCCTGGTGGCGCTCAGCGCCGGGTCGCTGTTCCTCGGGGTCGGGATGATGCTCTCGGTGCAGGAGCGGGCGGACGTGCTCGAGGGGGCGACCTCCGAGACGGAGGGCCCGTTCCGCTCGCTGCCACCCGGCCGCGAGCTGGGCACCACCGAGGCCGACTACCGGGCCAACGCCCTGGTCACCGACGGCGTCGCCACCGTGATCACCACCGACTTCGGACCGGCGATGGGGTGGCCCAGCGGGGTGCTCCGGGGCAACGGCAACCTGGTGGCCGGGTTCGCGACCGGCGGTGGTTCGCTGGCCGTCTGGCAGCGCGGCGTGAACGAGCACTGGTGCCGTGACTACGACGGCACGACCTGCGGCGAACCGGAGAGCCTGCTCGCCCGCGCGCCGGGCACCGGGCTGGCCTGGGTCGACCTGCTCTCCTCGGACCGGGTGCTCCTCGGCACGGTTCCGCAGGCGGTGCGCGACCACTTCGAGTCCACGTGGACCCCGGCCGGCCGCGTCGGCGACCTGGACGCGTACGTGCGGCGCGACGACCTCCCCGGTCGGGTGACCGCCGCCCGGGACGTGAGCGTGACGCAGCAGCCCGGGCACTCGGGCCTGGCCCACGGTGGAGAGCCGATGGACGTCTACACCGTCAGCACGGGGGCGTCCCCCGGAACGGTGGTCACCCGGATCCCCTACTGGCCGGGCCTGCGCGCGACCGTCGACGGTGCGCCGGTCGAGGTCGGGGCGATCGACGACGCGGTGCTCAGCCTCGAGCTCCCGGCCGGCCTGCGGGACGCTCGACTGGAGATCTCCTACGTCCCCGTCGGTGAGCGGTTGCTCGTCCCCGCCTTCGTCGTCGGTGGGGTGCTCACTGCGGCCGCGGTCCTCACCGCGCTGATCGCCGACCGGCGCAGCCGGCGACGCCCCGCCGCCGCTGCGCCCGCCGACGACGGGGCGGTCGCTGCGTGAGCGGGGGAGCGCGGGCCCAGCTGCGCCAGCTGCTGCAGTTCCTGCTCGGGTCGTGCCTCGGACTGGCCGTCGACCTGTCGGTGTTCGCCCTCGGGATCCGGCTGGGGGCGGCGCCGTGGCTGGCGAACACGCTCAGCGCCGGCTGCGCCGTGGTCGTCGTCTACCTCTTCGTCACCAAGTACGCGTTCCGGGGCGGGCGGTCGCGGTCGTCGTTCCTGATGTTCGTGGCCTGGTACGTGACCTCGATCCTCGGGTTCTCGCTGCTGATCGAGCTGCTGCACGTCGTGACGGGCTGGGCGCCGTTCCTCTGTAAGTTGGTCTCGTTGCCGTTCTCGTTCGCGGCGAACTTCGGTGTGAGCAAGGTGCTGTTCCGGCAGCGTCCCGCGGCCGTCGTCCCGGGCGCCGGACCAGCGCCGGGCGGGTCCGCGGTCGAGGACACCGAGGGCGGCGTGCGTCCCCGACGGGCGGTGTGACCGCCCGATGACGCTGCGGACGGGCCAGCGGACGGGCCAGGCGGAAGGGCTACAGGAGGGCTTCGTGGACGTGGGTGGGGGGGCGGGCACCGTGCGGGCACTCCTGTTCGACCTGGACGGGACGCTGGTGGACACCAGGGAGGCCAACTTCCTGGCCTACCGGGACGCCTTCGCCGCGTCCGGGCACGACCTGACCCCCGAGCAGTTCGAGACGACGTGGGGGCGCGACTCGCGCGACTTCATCCCCGACCTCCTGCCCGGCATCGACCAGGCGGGGGTCGACACGATCCGGGCGGCCAAGAGCCGCCGCTACGCCGACCTGCTGGACCGGACCAGTGCCAACACCGCGCTGGTCGCCTTCCTCCGGCTGGTCGCGCCGACCCACCGGACGGCGCTGGTGAGCACGGCGAAGTCCGGCAACGGCAGGCAGATCCTCGACGCCCACGGACTCACCCCGCTGTTCGACGTCGTCGTCTGGGGCGACGACGTGCAGTGCAGCAAGCCCGACCCGGAGGGGTACCTGCGGGCGCTGGAGCTGCTCGGTGCGGAGGCGGCGCACTCGCTGGCGTTCGAGGACTCCGCCACCGGCCGGGCGGCCGCGCTCGCCGCCGGTCTCCCCGTCCTCGAGGTGCCCCACTTCTGATGCCGCAGCCCCGATACTCCCGCGGCCGGCTGGTCCTCATCGTCGTCGCGCTGGTGTCCCTCGCCGTGTTCACCGCGGCCTGCTGGTCCTCGCTGACCGAGGTGTGGAACCGGCTCGCCGACGGCCTCACCGGTGGCGACTGGGCCCTCCTCGGCCTGGCGTCCCTGGTCCAGCTCGCCGGGCACGTGCTGCGCGCCGCGCGCACCAAGGTCCCGCTGGACAACGTCCGCCGGGGCAGCCTGGCGGGCCAGTTCCGGCACCTGTCGATCGGCTACCTGTTCAACGTGGTCTTCCCGCTCCGGGTCGGCGAGGTGGTCCGCGCCTACCTGGTGGCCAAGACGGTGCGGATCAGCTTCCTGTACACGCTGCTGGCGGTCCTGCTCGAGCGGCTCATCGACGTCGTGCTGGTGTCGGTCGCCTTCCTGCTGTTCATCGGGCTCGTCGGCGTCCCGTTCAGCGGGGTCGTGCCCCTGGCCGCGGCGGTCGCGCTGGTGGTCGCGGTCGCGCTGATCGCCTCCTTCGCCGCGCTGGTCCGGGAGAACGCCCTCCTCATGCGGCTGGCCTGGCAGGCGACCGCCTGGCTGAACAGCGACCTGGAGAACCGCGCACGGTTCAAGATCTGGTCGGTCATCTTCGGGTTCCAGCGGTTCTTCCGGCAGCGCCGCCAGCTGGTGCGCTACGGCGTCCTGGCCCTGGCGTCCTGGGCCTGCTACATCGCGGCCGCGGCCGTGGTCGCGCTGGTCGTCTTCCCGGCCCTCGGCGGCCGGGACCTCGTGGTGGCCACGGCGGCGCCGGCCGCGGTGGTCAGCCCCAGCCTCGGCAACGGTGACCCCGGGAGGTACCTGGCGGACGCGACGTCCTTCCTCGGGAGCAGCGGCCTGGACGGCCCGGCGGTCGCGGTGTTCGCGGCGGCCGCCTGGGCGTTCACCAACGTGCCGGTGCTCCTCGTCGCCGTCGTCGCCCTCTTCGTCAACTGGGCCCGCCGCACCAGCGACCCGCTGGCCGGGGTGCAGCCCGCTCCCGCCGACCGGTACGTGAACAAGCTCGGTCGGGAGGAGGACATCTCCGGGTCGATGACCCACTTCCTGGACGCGTACTTCCAGCGCCAGGAGCTCAGCCAGGTCATGCACCGGCTGGAGGTCAACGGCAACGTGAGCCTGGTCCGCTTCTTCAAGGGCGGCTCCAACGCGGTCACGCTGCTGGCCACCGACGGCACCGACCTCTTCGTCAAGAAGATGGTGCCGCTGGAGCACGCCCACCGGCTGAAGAACCAGTACGACTGGCTGGCTGCGCGCAGCTCGCACGAGCAGCTCGTCACCGTGCTGCGCGAGGAGCACGCACCGGACTTCTACGGCATCGACCTGGAGTACCGGCCCTCCAGCGTGCCGCTGTTCGAGTACGTCCACGAGAACTCCTTCACCGAGTGTGCGGCGAAGCTCAGCGACGTGTGGGCCTACATGTACGACCGGGTCTACGACGTGGCGCCGCTGGCCGACCACGCCGACCTGCGCGACGACTACGTCGCCGAGCGGCTGGTCGGCCGGTTGCGCGCCGCCGCCGGCTCGCACGAGGCGCTGGCCGAGGCGATGCGCGGGGACCGGATCGTGGTCAACGGCCGGGAGTACGACAACGTCGACCGGGTGATCGAGCGGATCCGGGGGAGTGAGGCGGCCTGGCGCGACCTCGCCACCTACCAGGAGTCGACGGCGATCCACGGCGACCTGACCGTGGACAACATCCTGGTGGACATGAGCAGCCGCGAGGTGCTGGTCATCGACCCCTCCGACGACAACCAGGTGCGCGGGCCGATCATCGACTTCGCCCGGCACCTGCAGTCGCTGGAGTACGGCTACGAGTTCCTCAACGAGGACGAGACGCCGGTGCTGCTCGGCCGCGCCGGGGAGCTGCCGGAGATCGTCTTCCGGGACAGCCGGTCGGCCCGGTACGCCGAGCTCGCCGACCACGTGAGCACGACGATCATGCCGCGGTACCTGAGCCCCGCCGAGCAGCGCGCGGTCTACTTCCACGTCGGGCTGTTCTACGGGCGGATGCTCACCCACCGCGTGGTGATCAACCCGGGGACGGCGCTGAAGTACTACGGCGTCTGCGTCCTCGCGCTCAACCGCTTCATCGACCAGTACGAGCTGCCCCGGCGCGACGACCGGGTGGACGACATCTTCGGCACGGAGCCGAGAGAAGGGCAGGTGTTCCAGCCGTGGACGCCGTGATCGCGATCCCCGCGTACAACTGCTCGCCGCAGATCGGCCGGGTGCTCGACGAGATCACCGACGAGGTGGCCGGCCGGGTCCGCGAGATCTGGGTGATCGACAACCGCAGCACCGACGACACCCTCGAGCGTGCGCTGGAGTACCGGCGGGGCGGTCGCCTGCCCAACCTGCGGGTCTTCCGCAACCGGCAGAACAACAGCCTGGGCGGCACCCACAAGGTGGCCTTCGAGCACGCCCGACGGGCCGGGCACAGCCACGTCGTGATCCTGCACGGCGACAACCAGGCCAGCAGCGCCGAGGTCGGGTTGCTGCTCGACCACGCCGAGGCGCACCCGGAGACCCAGACGGTGCTCGGCTCGCGGTTCAGCCGCCGGTCGCGGCTGCACGGCTACGATGCCAAGCGGGTCTGGGGCAACCGGGTGCTCAACGCGGTCTACAGCGTGGTCACGCTGCGCCGGCTGGAGGACCTCGGCTCGGGGCTCAACCTGTTCGCCCTGCGCGACCTGGACCCGGCCACCTACCTGCGGTTCGCCGACAAGCTGACGTTCAACTACGAGCTGATCCTGGACCTGGTCGCCCGCAAGGTAAGGTTCGCCTTCGTGCCGATCACCTGGCGGGAGGAGGACCAGGTCTCCAACGCGCGGAACTGGACCATCTTCCGCACCGCGCTGCGGAACCTGGCGCTGTGGCGGCTCGGTCGCCGGACGACCCAGCCGGTCGAGGGTCGCGACTACGAGTGGGACGAGGTGCAGTGATGGCCACCCTGCAGGTGCTGATGCCGATGGGCGGGCTGGGCACCCGGTTCCGCAAGGTCGGGATCACCACGCCCAAGCCGCTGATCGAGGTCGGCGGGGTGCCGATGTTCCAGCGGGCGCTGCGCTCCTTCGACCCCTGGCAGGGGGAGAAGTCCGTCACCGTCGTCGTCCGGGAGGACAACGACCGGGAGTTCGACCTGGCCGCCCGGGTGCGGGGTGTGGAGCCGTCGGCGGAGATCGTGCTGCTCGACCACGACACCCGGGGGGCGGTGGAGACCTGCCTGGAGGCGCGGGACCGGCTCGACCCGGACCAGCCGCTGGTGATCATGGACTGCGACATCGCCTTCGACAGCCCGGAGTACTTCCGGGTGCTCCAGGCCGCGGTCGAGCGCCAGGACGTCGACGGGCTGCTGCTCTCCTTCCACTCCGACCTGCCGCGCTACAGCTTCGCCGAGGTGGGCGCCGATGGTCTGGTCACGCGCACCGCGGAGAAGCAGGCGATCTCGACCGATGCGCTGATGGGCGTCTACTCCTTCACCTCGGCCCGGGTGTTCCTCGATGCGGCCGAGCGGCTCGTCGCGCGGCAGATCGACGCGGCGATGCCGGAGTACTACGTCTCCCTGGTCTTCAACGAGCTGATCGGCTCCGGTCGCCGGGTGGGCCTGGTCCGCGGGGACTTCTACTGCTTCGGCACACCGGAGGAGCTGGCGGCGTTCGAGGAGACCGGCGCGCCCGTCTGAGCCGCCGCGGCCGGCGCGCCGCCGGGTCGACCCGGGCCGTCGTCGGCGCCCTGCCCGGGTGCCGGCGACGGCTCAGTTGATGCAGCTGGTGTCGGCGGCGGTGCGCGGTGCCTCGGCCGGGGTGCTCGGGGCGACCGGCTGGGCGGTGACCGGCTGGCCGATCCCGTTGAAGTCCGAGCCCAGGACCAGCTGGACGGTGCCGCTGGTGGCATCGGTGACCTGCTTGGTGACCGCGCCGGGGACCGTGGCGGCCAGGGTGGCCGCCAGGCCCTCGTCACCCGCGGCGTGGCGGATCTCGGTCACCGAGTAGTCGGAGGAGTCGGCGTTGGCGGTCCCGGCCACGGGGAAGCCGGCACCCTCGAGCTCGGCGGCCGCGCTGGCGGCCAGGCCGCCGATGCCGGAGCCGTTGTAGACCTCGACGGTGACCTGGGCCGGGGCGACCGGGGCCGGCGCCTCGGCGGTGGCGTCGGCGGGCGGCTCGGGTTCGGCGTTCAGCTCGGCGAAGAAGGCGTGCAGGGTCTCGGTGTCCTCGAGCTGGACGATCGACTTCCCGTCCTCGGTGGCGGTGCCGACGTTGGGCACGGTCTGGAACTCGATGCCGCCGGCGGTGACCGACTGCATCTGCTGGGCCAACTGCAGCAGGTTCAGGTTCTGGTCGACCGTCAGCGAGTCCGCGGCGGCCCGCACCAGTTCCCGCTGCTTGCCCAGGTCGAGGAGGACGTCCTCGGACAGCATCTTGCGCAGCACCCCGCCGATGAACACCTGCTGGCGGACGATCCGGTCGAAGTCACCGCGCGGCAGGTTGTGCCGCTGCCGGACGAACTTGAGCGCATCGGCGCCGCTGATGGTCTGCACGCCCGCCGGGAACACCGCGCCGGACCACCGTGAGTCGTCCACCGGCTCGCACAGGTTCACCTCGACGCCGCCGACCACGGAGGTCAGCTCGAAGAAGCCGAGCAGGTCGACCTCGGCGTAGTGGTCGATCTGCAGCCCGGTGAGTCCGCTGATGGTCTGCACCAGCAGCTGCGCGCCCTGGGCGTTCTTGGCCTCCTCGGAGGCGCCGTCCGGGGCGTTCATCCGGCCGTAGGCGTAGGCGGCGTTGAGCCGTTCCTTGCCGTACCCGGGGATCTGCACGTACGAGTCGCGGGGGAAGGAGACGAACGACGCCTTCGACCCGTCGGCCGGGACGTGCACCAGGATCATCGTGTCGGTGTTGAGGCCGGAGTCCTCGCCGGCCTGCAGCTCGACCATCTGCTGCTCGGTGAGGTTGGCCCGGCTGTCGCTGCCGACGAGCAGCAGGTTCATCGCCTCGCCGGTGCGCACCGTCTCGTCGTTGCCGTCGCTGGGGATGGCGTCGGTGCGGTTCACGGTCGCGTCGGCGACCCGGCCGAGGTACCAGCCCCACCCGCTGGTGGCCAGCACGACGACGGAGACGACCAGGGCCACGACCCGGCCGGTCCAGGCCAGCCGACGGTCACCGGGACCGTCGGCGGTGGCGCTGCCGCCCGGTGCCCGGCCCGCGCGGGGGTCCAGGCGCGGCGGCAGTGGGCGGGGCGCGGTGGCCCGGCGGCGCTCGTCGTCTGTGCTCATGCGGTGTCCTCACGTCGAGGTGCCGACGTCGGCGCACTGCCCCCGGTGGGGCCAGTCGTCCAGCGGCGCGATCACGTCGGACTGTACGTCGCGCGGCTGGGTGCGCCGGCTGCTCCGGACGAGCACCCGACGACGTGTCCACCCCAGGCGTCCCACCGGTCCCAGCGGGCTCCGCGCCGGCACCGCCGTGGGCGTGTCCGGCTCAAGTACCCGGCGCAGGGGCCGATGGTCAATGGAGCAAGCGGTCGGCAGCACCAGGCCGACCGAGCAACCGTTCACCGAAGGACCCGCCCGTGCGCCGCATCCTGACCGGACTCATCGCCTTCCTCCTCCTCACCGGCACCTTCCTGGTGCTCCCCGTCTACGCCGAGGAGGGGCCGCAGGCGCAGCCGGTGGTCACCTCCAGCGACGAGGTGCCGCTGGGGTCCGTCGAGGAGCCGGCGCCGGAGGTCGAGGTCCAGGAGGGCACCACCGACCCGGTCGAGGGCGTGCCGGCCGCCGCGCCGACCCTCTCGCTCACCCGCACCGACACCGCGCCGTTCTCGCTGGTCGGCGTCACGTGGGCGTTCGACCCGCAGGTGTCCGACACCGTGGTGCAGGTCCGCGTGCGGGACGCCGAGGGCGTCTGGGGCAGCTGGACCGAGGTCACCCCGGAGACGGCCGACCAGCAGGCGGTGGACACCGGGGCCCGGCTGCGCGGTGGCACGAGCCCGTTGTGGACCGGCCCCGGCACCGGCGTCCAGGTCGAGCTCGTCACCCGCTCCGGTGCGCAGCCCACCGACGTGGCGCTGGACCTGATCGACCCGGGGAGCAGCCCCGCGGACGGTGCGCTCGACGACCCGGAGATCACCGACACCGCGCACGCCGCCGCCACCATGCCCGCGAT
Source organism: Modestobacter sp. SYSU DS0511 (assembly GCF_054050755.1). Lineage (NCBI taxonomy): Bacteria > Bacillati > Actinomycetota > Actinomycetes > Geodermatophilales > Geodermatophilaceae > Modestobacter > Modestobacter sp. SYSU DS0511. The sequence goes on along the minus strand of NZ_JBJGZY010000003.1, from coordinate 1,085 downwards.
CTACTCGCGCGCGCAGTGGGGCGCCGACGAGCGGATCCGCACCTGGGACCCGCAGTACGCGTCGACGATCAAGGCGGCGACGCTGCACCACACGGCGGACTCCAACAGCTACTCCGCGGCCGACGTCCCGGCGATCATGCGGTCGATCTACCGCTACCACACGGTGAGCCTCGGCTGGGGCGACATCGGCTACAACGTCATCGCCGACAAGTTCGGCCGCCTCTGGGAGGGGCGCTTCGGCGGGCTGGCGAGCACGGTGATGGGCGCCCATGCGGGCGGGTTCAACACCGCGACCTTCGGCGTCTCCATGCTGGGCAACTACGACGTCGTGCCGGTGCCCCAGGCCACCGTCGACGCCGTCGTCGCGGTCATCGGCTGGAAGTTCTCGCTGTTCGGCATCGACGCCCGGGCCACGACCACCCTGCGGTCCAGCGGGGGCGGCACCTCGCGGTACGCCGCCGGCACGTCGGTCACGCTCCCGACGATCTTCGCGCACCGGGACGTCGGCTCCACGGCGTGCCCGGGCCGGTACGGCAACGCCCGGCTGGCCGAGATCCGGGACCGGGTGGCCGACCTGGGGACCTCCGCCATCTGGCTGGTGCGCAACAGGTACGACTCCGACCCGGCGGCGCGCGCCCTGCTCGGCGCGCAGGTGACCGCGCCGACCCTGACCCCCGACGGCTCGGGCGCCTACGCGCACTACGCCAAGGGGTCGATCTATGCGTCCCCGGCCACCGGCGCGCGCATCCTGCGCGACGCGGTGCGGGAGAAGTGGGCGTCCCTCGGGTACGAGCGTTCCGCCCTGGGCTACCCGCTGACCGACGTCACGGCCATCTCCGGTGGGGCCGGCGCCTTCGCGCACTTCCAGAAGGGCTCGGTGTACTGGTCGTCGGCGACGGGTGCGCGGGTGCTGTCGGGTGCTGTGCTGGAGAAGTGGGGCACGACCGGCTGGGAGAACGGGCCGCTGGGTTATCCGGTGTCGGATGTGACGTCGTTGGCCGGTGGGGTGCAGTTCGCGCACTTCCAGGGTGGGTCGGTGTACTGGTCGCAGGGCACGGGTGCGCGGGTGGTGTCGGGTGTGGTGC